>NZ_RZSF01000301.1:0-8281 GCF_004023325.1 Mesorhizobium sp. M1A.F.Ca.ET.072.01.1.1
GTCTTCGATAGGAGCAGCCGCCCCGTCTCGTCGCGGAAGGCATCCTCGATGTCGCGCACCGAAAGACCGCGTGCCAGCAGTTCCACCGCCAGGTCCTCGAGCGCCTCCGTGCGTCCCTTCAGATGCTCGCGGATCTCGGAACGAAACGGCTCGTCGCGGCCCGCCACCTGCGGGGCCGAGTATTCCACAAAGCCTTCCGCCGTCTTCAGGCGCCCGCTGCGCACGCCGTTGCGGTAACCCTGGCCGGGCTCGGCGCTATGTTCGTAATAGTCCCGCCCGACCGCATCCCGGCTTTCCCCCTCCAGTGCTTCCTCCACGATCAGGCGGGTCGCAAGCTTCATCAGCTCCGAGCGACCCGCCGGTGTGGAAAGACGCCCTTCAATCAGGTCGCAAAGGGATTGGCGCGTGCGCATCGATGCCGGTATTCTCATCGTCATGGGGTGCCTCCTTGCTGGTGCCGGCGCCAACCGGCATGGGCTTCTGATTCCTCAGCAAAGGATGCACTCCGCCCTCAATTTCCAGATGGGATATTCGGCTCGGAGCCTGATCTTTGGTGACGACGCCTGGTTGAGGTGCTGCGCTCGAGCTGATGATAAACGTGGTCTGTGAGAAACAGCCACAAGCATCAGGAAAGGAGCGCAGCGTGAAACACTATGCCGGATTGGACTGCTCGGTGAAAGAGACGGCGGTGTGCATCATCGATGAAACAGGCAAGATGTGCCGGGAAATGAAGGTGGCGAGCCATCCCGGAGGATCTTGCGCGGGGGCTCAAGGATCCTGCTTGGGATTTTGAGCGGATCGGGCTTGAAGCCGGACCTTTATCGCAATGGCTGTTCGAGGGTCTTGCCAAAGCTGGCTTGCCGGTGATCCGCATCGAGACCCGGCACACCAAGGCATTCCTAAAGGCCCAGCCGAACAAATCCGATCGCATTGATGCCCGCGGCATTGCCCAGATGATGCGGGTCAACCTGTTCCGCCCGGTGCATGTGAAGACGCTGACCAGCCAGAGACGTCGGGCACTGCTGACGGCACGCAAGCTGCAGCAGGACAAGGCGATTGCCATCGAGAACGACATCCGCGGGATCTTGCGCAATTTCGGGCTCAAGGTCGGCATGGTCAGTGCCGCAAAATTCGAGTAATGCATCCGCGATCTCGCCGAAGGCCTGCCCGACCTGATCGAGATCCTTGAGCCGCTGCTCGATGCACGAAGCAAGCTACGCCAGCACTTTGCCGCCCTTCACCGAAAGGTTGTGGTGCTCGCTCGGGAGGATGAAACGTGCCGCCGTCTGATGACGGTCCCAGGGGTCGGGCCGGTCGTGGCGCTGGCCTATACCGCAACCATCGACATTCCGAGCCGCTTCCGCAGCTCCAAAGCTGTCGGCCCGGTCCTGGGCCTGACACCGGTGCTTAATGAGTCGGGCGAAAGCCGCCGGGTCGGCCGCATCTCGCTGTGCGGCGACGCCATGATGCGCACGCTGCTCTATGAAGCCGCGCAGGTCCTGCTGACGCGTGTGCCCAAGTGGTCGTGGGCTAAAGGCTTGGGGCGATGAATATCGTCAAGCGGCGCGGCATGCGAAAAGCGATCGTCGCGCTTACACGGCGGTTGGCGGTGATCATGCATCGCATCTATGGACCGGCCGCGCGGTGCAGGGAATTCGAAACGGGGAGGCCTTTTTCGGTCCGCGGCAATCTATCCGGCCTCGCATTGGAGCCTGCGCTCCGGCCATCATGGTAATCCGCACACACCTGATCTTTTTATGTGGCAGGCCTCTGTCGGCCATGCGTGCATCCAGGTTTCAGGTGCGCCGGGGAGACCGCTGTGCCATCCGTTTCAAGTCACCTCGCAGACCGTGGCAGGAACATCAACGACACTCAGAGCATCTGACGCCTCACGGCGCAGATTGCGTGTGCGGTTCGAATCCACGCGCAAACGAACGGGCGTGGTAAAGCACGCTCCACGCAATGCGCGCGAGCTTGTTGGCCAGAGCTGCAGCCAAGACGTTGTGATGGAGCCGCTTGGCTGCGGCCACCAACCATCCTTCAAGGCCAAATTTGGCCCAACTTTGGGGCTTCGCCAGTACGGCGCGCGCTCCAATAATGAAAAGCGTTCGCACATACTTGTTGCCACGCTTGCTAAGCCCACCGAGCACCGTTCTGTCGCCGGTGGAGAGTTGTCTAGGCACCAAGCCGAGCCAGGCGCCAAAGTCACGCCCCTTCGAGAAGGCTTCGCCATTGCCGATCGTGGCGACCATTGCGCTCGCAGTCATCGGGCCAATCCCCGGAACGCTCATCAGGCGTTGGCAGCTCTCGTCTTGGCGCGCGAGTGTCTGGATTTCGCCAGTCACTGTGTCAACTCGATCATCAAGCCGGCGCCAGTCTTGCGCCAGTTCCTCGACAAGATGAACCATGCGCGGCGACAGCACGTCGGTGCGCTGAGCCAACACAGATGGAAGCATCTGGCGCAGTCTCGCAGGCCCCTGCGGGACGATGACACCGCATTCGAGGAGGAAGCCGCGAAGCTGGTTGATGACTGCGGTACGTGACCGACGAGCCTGCTGCGAACCCGGTGCAAAGCCTAAAGGTCGAGCTGCTCGGCGCTCTTGATTGGAACGAAGCGCATGGTGGGGCCGCTGCACGGCCTCGGCGATGGCCTCTGCGTCGCGGTAGTCGTTCTTTTGCCCTGTCCGGAAAGGCTTGACGTATTGCCCGGGATCAGTCGAACGTCATTGCCGAAAGCCCCCAGTCGACGGCCAATGTGATGTGCGCCTGCACAGGCTTCGACGCCCACAAGGCACGGCTGGAGAGTGGCCATATACTGTTCCAATCGTCCACGCGTCAGTTTCTGCCGAACAATCACTTTGCCACGCGCATCCATTCCGATGAGATGGAAGCTGTTCTTGCCAAGATCCATACCGATCGTGGCGACGCTTTCGTCATGTCGAGCGATGTCAGTCATGGTTGTTCCTTTCGCGATTAGCCGCGCTTGCAGCATAGCCGCCGCGCCGTCGGAGCGTGGCCGGTCCATACCATTATGTGGTGCGACGGCACAGAGTTTCGTTGGACGCGACAAGACGTCATGCCGAAGGCGGCCTGATCGTGCGCCCGACCATTGCAGCCTGCCGGCGCGCGCAGTAGGCCCGTGAAGGGCAAGTCGCGGCGCGCCTTCGGCCACCCTTGACCGGCCACTGCGCGCGCCGGCCAAGCCGAAACCAGGTCGGGACGATCGGAACGGTCGGAACGGAGATGAAACATGATCGCAGAGCGTGACAAGGATCACCTCGCAAGGTTCCACCAGCCGGTGGAAAGAGCGTCCTTCGCGGAACGGTGAATGAGGTGAGTTCGCGAGGTTTGCAGTACCGGTCGCATCACAACGATCAGTTGTTCCGCCTCTTTCTTCGGATCCCCACCATGGCGCCGGCTGAGCGCGGATCCCGCAGAGAAGCATGCCCGCGAAAGACGCGCATCATCCGATCATCCCGGGCCTATTGCCGAGCGGCGCGGCGCTGGCGCAACGCTGGCGACAAGCTCTGGTAGGGCCGCCGAATCGCGAAGTATGAGGCTCTACGGGCCGAATGGGCATATTCAAGACCCTGACAAAGCCTCATCGGCATTGCGTGCTACCCGGTAAATGGGGGACGCATTTCAACCTGAGTTCATTTATGCGGACCGCATTTCAGTAGCAGCCGCATTTTGATGCGGTACTTCATCTCCGATGTACTAACCTTTCACACTGAAGAGTAGGTGATAGGAGCTGGCCCGCCGCAGTTATGTATCAACTGACTAACGATTGATTCTGCAGGACCAAGTTATTGGCATATTTTTCTAATTCAAGCAAATCGGAGTAAACATGGTCACTCGTCATATCAAAACCGAAATCATGCATCGTGTAGTAGAATACAATGGGGTACTATACTTCGGCGGCCTCGTCGCTGGGGACTGCTCGCAGGACATGAAAGGGCAGACAGAGCAAATCTGCGAGAAAATCGACAACATTCTCGCGCAGTTGGGGTCATCCAAGGAGAAAATTATCACTGCCATGATCTACATTTCCGACTTTTCGCAGAAAAGTGGAATGAACGAAGGCTGGCTAAAATGGCTGCCCCCAAACCATCTGCCCGCCCGGGCGACTATTGGGGTCGCGAATCTAGGTGAGAATGTATTGGTCGAAGTCGTTATTTCCGCTGCGAAATGACAGTCAACACTTACGCTGGCGCACTCGCCGTAAGCACGAATTTGGCCGCACCTTTTGGTGTTGAGTGCGCTGAGGCATGAGGTGCCCACCAGATAGATGGACGCCAAATAAAGGAAGAAGATCAGAAACTGCATGTCAGGCTTGTGGGTCGGGAAGGGCGACGCCGATCCGAGCCCCGCTTCGAGAGACCGCCTTGTTTCGGCCTGCCTTGAGCCGAGTCGTCGGCATCGCGGCTTGCGCTTGACATGGGGTATCAAAGCCAACCTCTCCTTCGGAAATGGAAAAGAGGGCCAAGGATGCCCATCCTCTGCCTCCGCCGCGTCCTTCAACATCGGCGTTTATTCCGGTTCAGGTCATCACGGATGTCGCTCCCCAATGCAGAGCAGCGCGTTTGCGCTGGATTTGGAGCTGCCCACTCGGGTGAAGAGCGGCGGTTGAAGTCTGAGAGGGTTTGCCCATTGTATTCTCCAGCCAAGGTGACCACGTCACTCCCGAACGGGGTGAACCTGACGCTGGAATCCAGTGATGTGGACTCGTTGGCGGCGATAATCGGAGCTTTGGGTCATGTTCAGACTGGGCGCTCACCTTCGGGTCTACCTGTATCGCGAACCGATCGACTTTCGGGTTGGCATCAACAGCCTTGAGGTTCTGGTCCAGGAGACGATGGCGCTCGAACCATTTGCTCCAGCGGTATTTGCCTTCTGCAATGGCCGTCGCACAGGATGAAGCACTCGCCTCGCGCCTTCACCGTCTGATTGTTGGTCAACGCAGCCGAGGGCTCGCCTCGCGGCTGGCCCGCTCGCAGTCTAGCAAGGCGGTCTGGAAAAGTAACCGCCGCGCTGCCCCCCCCCCGGAAGCAGCCGTAGACCGCCTGCCATGCCACGAGGATCATGGCTTACGAGGCGTCGGTCGCTTCTCGCAAATCGCGGACGAGGCGCAGGCCGCCGGGAGCCACAACACCTACCTTCGCCAAATACCCGATCCATCGTCGCCAGGCTCATTGTCAGCAGCTTGCCGCGGAGCGCGGCATCGAGCTCTAGCCAGCCATGCCGCTCAAGCGCTGGCAACAAGATAGGTATCAACGGCCGCAGCCGTCTGGAAGACAGGCGGTCCGATGACTCCCACAACACCACGAGCGCTTCGCGAACATCGCCATGACAGCGAAGGCTGTGCCTCATTGTTGCCGGGTGTCATCGATGCGCGATGACGGAGCACTCGGATCGCATGCTTGCGATGGTAACCGGTCACGGCGACGATGAGGCGCTTATCGCCTCGGCTCCCCGACCGATACCGCCCGACAATTGCTTCCACCAGTTCCGACCGGTCGCCATGCAGATCGGCCTTGCCATCCATCCTCCGAATCGGGATACCCTTGACCATCACATTCGGGACAGCGACACTATTGGTAACATTTTGCTTAAGGCAATGTGGGTCAAATCCTCACTTCGCTTGACACAGTCCACCTCCTGCGACGCGGCCGAAGTGCCGGAGCCGATCGGCAGAGACCTTCCGTTACCCTGCCCGTCCATTCCCGGTTGAACACACTCTCTGCGGCAGAGTGCGGCGATGCATTCAAACTACCCTACTTATTGCAACTCGCATTTCAGCACTCCCCGCATTTTTAGGTAGGCTCTTCTCTCACTGGTGCTAGCCTTCCTGTTCTACCTGATCATGCTTATGAGAAACGGCAGACGAATCTTGTGATCGCGATCGCGCCCGGGTTCACCACGCGCACGGCTCACAAAAAGGAGAACAGCAAGTGGTGATTACTCGACACAATCTCTTCAAGGTGGGCATCGCGGACGAAACGGCTTTGTCGATCCCGTCCGTTCTCCCGGCGCAGACGGCGCCCAGCCGCCGCACGGAGGGTCCGCGCAATGAGGTGACCGAAGGCTAGGCCGCGAGGTCCAGCGAATTTAGCGCAAGTTCGTCTCAACCGTCGCTTTGCTGTGGGGGGGGCAAAGTGGCGGAGCCAGATGGTTCGGTCCTTGCGGATCGAAAAACGCAATCAGGGTGAAGCTGAACTTAGACCCATGCAATTGGAGACTCATATGGAAAAAGATCTAGGCGAAAATGGCGTCCACGTGGCCATCCAGGACGATGGTTTTGATGAGGTTGGTTCCATTGCAACTAATATTGCTGATGGATTCACAATGGCGGCAGTCGGCGATCTTCTTTACGCACGGCCTGTAACGAAAGGCTATCACCCAGGTCTGGATGAAGTCCTCACCGTCCTTCATGGCAACGACGTGGTTTTCGGAAACCTGGAGACCAACATCTTGGACGTTCAGTCTAAGGGGTGCCCTCAGGCAGAGTATGGCGGAGCATATTTGATCAGCGTAGCCGAAGTGGGGCGTGATCTGAGCGCGATGGGCTTCAATATGGTTAGCCGCGCGAATAATCATACACTGGACTGGGGCGTTGAAGGCTTGCGCGAGACAAGTCGCGCACTAGATGAAAACAGGATCGTCCATGCGGGCGCTGGTGAGAACCTGGCTCAAGCCGGCGCCGCCCGGTACTTGGAAACTCCACGTGGTAGGGCGGCGTTGGTTTCCTTTGCGGCCACGTTTGAGCCTATGGCTCGTGCGTGTAATCCTGCCGGCGAGGCACCAGGCAGACCAGGTCTTAATGCCCTTCGTTTGGCAAAAAGTGTCGTGGTCTCGGCAGATATGCTGGAGAACCTAAGGCAGGTGCGAGAAGCGCTTCCCTGGTATGCTCCTCCCCCAAAAGACTCGTCGCGTGTGGCCATCGCAGAGGTAGTATTCAAAGCTGGCGAAAAGCCGGGATATAGCTTTGAACCAAATCCACGGGACGTTGACAATATTCTGCGCAACGTGCGTCAGGGAAAGCAGTTCGGGGATTTTTGCATAGCCACAAACCACGGGCACGAGCCGGGGGGGTTCAGCCGTGAACCGGCTGACTACGAACAAGCATTTGCACGCAAACTGATCGACGCTGGAGCAGATGTATATATAAACCACGGACCGCATCATGTCCGGGGTATCGAAATCTACAAAGGCCGACCGATCTTTTACGCCTTGGGTAACTTCTTCAATCAAGACTTAAGGTCTCCGGTCGGTGCTGACATGTTCGACGCACACGGGAAGGATCCGCGGATCGATACGGATGCTGAGGTAAGCGCCCACGAGATGGCAATAGGATATCCTACAGCAGAAGGCTTTATACCGCTTCGCGACGCTGAGTTCTATGAGAGCGTCATCGGTGTTAGCTGTTTCGAAGACAACCAGCTTGCCGAAATAAGGCTTTACCCGATCGAGCTCCGTCGTTTGAATAGGTTTGCCAACCGCGGGGTGCCACGCTTAGCTCCCGCGGCGCAAGGGCACGCCATTTTGAACAGAATTCAGGAACTCTCCGAGGCGTTTGGCACTAAGATCGAGATCGATAACGGCGTTGGGGTAATTCGACTGCGTTCCAGTTCAGCCAAGCCGCTCGGAGCAGACTGAAGCGAGCTTGGGCAGACCTGCTCCAGCGCCCGGACTACGTCTTCGGCCAATAGCTGAACCTGCGATCGAGGACCGACACGGATCTTCTTGTTCCGTCGCAAGCTGATCGTGGACGAACTCCATGGCCCAGACGTCGTTCGGGCCGAAGGCGTCCGGCGGTGACGCGACCGACAATGCGGTTCGTGGCTGTCAAATCGTCGGATGCCCAGAGCATTCTGGTGCTTCATCGGGCTCGCCACCTCTTGGTTCGGCAGCGCACAGCGCAAATCAGCGCGATGCGGGCGCATCTGGCCGAGTATGGCGTCGTCGCACCGAAGGTGCCGGGCCCATGTCCGTGGCCTAATCGAAGCTCTTGACAAGTGCGATGGGCCGCTCCCTGCGTGCCGGGCCCATGTCCGTGGCCTAATCGAAGCTCTTGACAAGTGCGATGGGCCGCTCCCTGCGATCTCGCCCGAACGATCAAGGGTAAGCGGTACGAGATTGCCTCTCCTCCGGGCTATCTGCCGGCTCTGAAGCGGGTCGGCATCCAAAACTGACGCATGGCCTCAACGACGGCCGGAATGTCGGACCATGCATTTCGGCCAGCGACGAAGACGGTGGCACTCGCAAGGGCCGGCCGTCATCG
>NZ_RZSF01000302.1:0-8226 GCF_004023325.1 Mesorhizobium sp. M1A.F.Ca.ET.072.01.1.1
TTCCTTGAGAATGCGGCCTTTGCCGATCTCGAGCACTGAGCCGCGCTCCGGCATGTCGACGCCGACGCCGTTGCCGCGCGGATAGCGGAAGGCGGTCGGGCCGCCGTCGTAGTCGGCTGCCGTGCGCACCATATGGCGAAGCTCCGCCTCATCGGCGGCGGCCATGACGACGAAGCCAGGCAGCGAGGCGAGGAAGGTCGTGTCGAAGGCGCCGCAGTGCGTGGCGCCGTCGGCGCCGACGAAGCCGGCGCGGTCGATCGGGAAGCGCACCGGCAGTTTCTGGATCGCCACGTCGTGCACCACCTGGTCGTAGGCGCGCTGCAGGAAGGTCGAATAGATGGCGGCGAAAGGCTTGTAGCCTTCGGTGGCGAGGCCAGCGGCGAAAGTCACCGCATGCTGCTCGGCAATGCCGACATCGAAGGTTCGGGCCGGGAACACCTCGCCGAAGAGGTCGAGGCCGGTGCCACTCGGCATGGCGGCGGTGATCGCCACGATTCGTTCGTCCTCGCGCGCCTCCTGGATCAGGCTCTCGGCGAAGACCTTGGTGTAGCTCGGCGCGTTGGCCGGCGCTTTCGCCTGCGCGCCGGTGATGACGTCGAACTTGTTGACGCCGTGATACTTGTCGGCGGCGGCCTCCGCCGGCCCGTAGCCTTTGCCCTTCTGGGTGACGACATGGATCAGAATGGGCCCGTCGCCATTATCGCGGACGTTCTTCAGCACCGGGATCAGGTGCTCCAAATTGTGTCCATCGATCGGGCCGATGTGGAAGAATCCCATCTCCTCGAACAGCGTGCCGCCGGTGACGTAACCGCGCGCGTGCTCGACGGCGCGGGTGATGGCGCTGTCGGCGCGCTTGCCGAGATAGGAGGTCAGCTTCTTGCCGAAATCGCGCAGGCCGAGATAAGTCTTGCCGGAGGCAAGCCTCGCCAGATAGGCGCTCATCGCGCCGGTCGGCGGGGCGATCGACATGTCGTTGTCGTTGAGGATGACGATCAGGCGGGCATTGAGCGCGCCGGCGTTGTTCATCGCCTCATAGGCCATCCCGGCGGACATGGCGCCGTCGCCGATGACGGCGATGACATTGTTGCGGCCGCCCGCAAGGTCGCGGCCCATCGCCATGCCGAGGCCGGCCGAAATCGAAGTCGAGGAATGCGCTGCGCCGAAGGGGTCGTATTCGCTCTCTGCGCGCCGGGTGAAGCCGGAGAGACCGCCTTCCTGGCGAAGCGTGCGGATGCGGTCGCGGCGGCCGGTCAGAATCTTGTGCGGGTAGGCCTGGTGGCCAACGTCCCAGATCAGCCGGTCTTCCGGCGTGTTGAAGACATAGTGCAGCGCAACCGTAAGCTCGACGACGCCGAGACCGGCGCCAAGATGGCCGCCGGTGTGCGACACCGCATCGATCAGCTCCGCGCGCAGTTCGGTCGCCAGCTGCGGCAGCTCGCTTTCATCAAGTGCCCGCAAATCCGCGGGGATGCGGACTTTGTCGAGGAGCGGCGTGTCAGGCTTCGGGTTCACTCTGGGACGGCCTGTCAACTTAACCTTGGGTTAACCTTCAAATATGCGCTTTGCTATGCGCGAGATAGGCTGACGGCGCGCCAATGTAAATGCGTGTCAGTGACGCGCCTGGCGCAGAATGTCCATCCTGCGCTAACCTTCCGGCAGCGGAATGAATTCTTCCTCATCGCCAGGAACGATATCGAAGCGGCCCGTCTTCCATTCTTCCTTGGCCTGCTCGATGCGTTCTTTCGAGGACGAAACGAAATTCCACCAGATATAACGCTTGGAGCCCAGCGACGCTCCGCCGAACAGCATGAAATGCGCGCCGCGCTCGGACGACACGACGATTTCCTCGCCCGGTTTGAACACCAAAAGCCGCTCGGCCGGGAAACGGTCGCCGGCAATCGAAACCTCGCCCTCCAGCGTGTAGATGGCGCGTTCCTCGGCGTCGGCGGGGATTTTGACGCTGGCGCCCGCCGCCAGCCGCAGATCGGCATAGAGCGTTTCCGAGGCGGTCGCGACGGGCGAGCGCAGCCCGGAAAATTCGCCGATGACGACGCGGCCGCTAACGCCCTCGGCATCGATTTCGGGCAGTTGGACGACCGACGTGTTCGCGAACACCGGGGCGATTTCTTCCTTGCTGTCCGGCAGCGCCAGCCAGGTTTGCAGGCCGGAAATCGACATCGGCGCGCCGCGCAATTCCTCGGGCGTGCGCTCGGAATGAACGATGCCGCGGCCGGCGGTCATCAAATTCACGTCGCCCGGCGCGATCACCATTTCGGTGCCGAGCGAGTCGCGATGCCTGATCTTGCCGTCGAACAGATAGGTGACGGTGGACAGCCCGATATGCGGATGCGGGCGCACGTCGATCGCGTGGCCGGCACGCAGGATGGCCGGGCCCATGCGGTCGAAGAAGATGAACGGACCGACCAGCCTGCGTTTCGCCGTCGGCAAGGCGCGGCGAACCTCGAAGCCGCCAATGTCCTTGGCGTTCGGAATGACCATCAACTCGATCTGGTCGCAGGCGAAGGCGTCGCCGGCCTCAGGATCGTTGCCCGGAAAGAAGCTCATGACCGGCGTCAGGCGAAGCGGAGCGCGGATCGGGCCTTCGCCTTGGCGGCCTCTTCCTCGCGGTTGCGCGGATGCTGGGTGGTTTCGAGGCTGTCAAGCAGCTCGCGCGCGGCGGCGGCGATCGCCTCGACGGCGTGGTTGAAGGCATGCTCGTTGCGCTTGGACGGCTTGGTCGCGCCGCTCAGCTTGCGCACGAACTGCAGCGCCGCGTCATGGACCTCGTCGTCGGTCGCCGGCGGATCGAAGTTGAACAGGGTCTTGATGTTTCGGCACATGCTTTAACTCCTTACCTGCTTTCTGCCCGAACCGGTCTGACATTGTGCACCGAGGTGTGTTGAGATTCAGGTCAGACCGAGCCGAAAATGGCGGGTTCCGAGAACCGGACCGGAGCGTACTTGAAGGACGTGAGCACCGGAACCGCAGAAAGCCGCGTTTGCAGGCGGCCTCACCTGAATATCAATACACCTCACTCGGCGTCGAGCGGCTCCGTTCCAACCGGCTTGCCGTCGCGCGAGAGCCTGATCTTCTCGACCTTGTCCTCGGCGGCCTTGAGCAAGCGGTCGCAATGAGCCTTCAGCGCCTCGCCGCGCTCGTAGATCTTGATCGACTGGTCGAGCGGAACGTCGCCGCGCTCCAGATCATCGACGATCTTCTCCAGCGCGTCGAGCGCCTGTTCGAAGCTCATCGCCTTGACGTCTTGGTTAGCTTCATCAGCCATCATTCATCCCTTCATCAGCCGCCCGACATGGGCGGCGACCGAAAATGCCAATCCTTGCAGATCGTAACCGCCCTCCAGCAGGCTGACGAGCCGGTTGCCGCTGTGGCGCCCGGCGCGCTCCATCAGCTGGCCGGTCGCCCAGTCGAAATCATCCTCGGTCAGGTTGATCGCGGCCAGCGGATCGCGATGGTGCGCATCGAAACCGGCGGAAATGATGATCAGATCCGGCTGGAAGGCGTCGATCGACGGCAGCACGCGCGACAGGAAGGCGTCGCGGAACGTGTCGCTGCCGGTGCTCGGCGCAAGCGGCGCGTTGACGATGTTGCCGGCGCCGGTCTCGCTCTTGGCACCGGTGCCCGGATAAAGCGGCATCTGGTGGGTCGAGCAATAGAGCACCGACGGATCGTCCCAGAAAATGTCCTGCGTGCCGTTGCCGTGATGCACATCCCAATCGACGATGGCGACGCGCTCGGCCAGATGCTTCTCCTGCGCATAACGGGCGGCGATCGCCGCGGTGTTGAACAGGCAAAAGCCCATCGCGGTCGCTTTTTCGGCGTGATGGCCGGGCGGACGCGCGGCAACGAAGACATTGGCGGCACGGCCCTCGAACACATCGTCGACGGCGGCGTTCGCCGCGCCGATCGCCGTCACCGCCGCATGCCAGCTTTTCGGGCTGGCGCTGGTGTCGGCATCGATCGAGACGATCCCCGTCTCGGGAATCGCAGCGCGGACACGGCCGACGAAATCCTCCGGATGCGCGTAAAGGATAGTCGCCTCGTCGCCTTCCGGCGCCTCGACGCGGTCGAGGGCCGAAAAAGCCTCGTCGTCGAGCACGCGCTCGATGGCGCGCAAACGGTCGGGCCGCTCGGGGTGGCCGGGCGGCGTGAGGTGTTCCAGGAATACCGGATGAGTGTAGAGACGAGTGGTCATGGCGCCTAATCTAGGCACCTGTCGCACGGATAGCCATGTTTCAGCGCCGAATGATTGGGGAAATCGCGCCCAATCGTGTCGCTGGCGGCATTGGCCCGGCTTCGGCTTCGCGATAAGGTCGCGTCGCTGCCTGGTGCCCGCAACGCGGGAGAATCGGGAACACGGTTGAAATCCGTGGCGTGCCCAACGCTGTGAGGGGGACCGCGCCGGCAAACGCCACTGTCCCAGACGGGAAGGCGCCGGATGCGGGTCGATCCCGAGCCAGAAGACCGGCCCGGCAGACATGGTCATCCGCATGGTCAGGCGGAGGACTGCTTATCGCAAGGGGACAAGCGATGCAGGCACGAACAGCCGCCGCCGGCGGCGATGACTTTGACCAATTGGCGCGCGACGCCGTCTACCGGGCCATGTTCACCCGGCGCGACGTGCGCAGCCATTTCCTTACCGACGATCTCGACGACAGCGTTTTGGCGCGGCTGCTCACCGCGGCACACCACGCGCCGTCGGTCGGCTACATGCAGCCCTGGAACTTCATCATCATCCGGGACGCCACAAGGCGGCGGCAGGTGCGCGACCTTTTCCTCGCCGCGCGCGAACAGGAACTGCCGGCGATCGAGGTGGAGCGGCGGGCGCTCTACCGCAAGCTGAAGCTCGAGGGCATCTGCGAAAGCGCGCTCAACCTGTGCATCACCTGCGACCGCCAGCGCTCGAAGAACTCGCCGCTCGGGCGCTGGCACAATCCGGAGATGGACCTCTACAGCACCGTCTGCGCGGTGCAGAATTTCTGGCTCGCGGCGCGGGCGGAAGGCGTCGGGGTCGGCTGGGTGAGCATCATCGAGCCCGAAGCGCTGAAGCGACTGCTGTCGATCCCCGAGCACGTCACGCCGATCGCCTATCTCTGCGTCGGCCGCGTCTCGGAATTCGCGCCGAGGCCCGACCTCGAAGCGCATGGCTGGGGCAAGCGCCTGCCGCTGCCCGAGCTGGTGATGAGCGAGACCTTTTGCGGCGCCGGCGAGGCGCCGCTCAAATCGGCGATCGCTCGCCTTGGTTCCCGTGAAGGGGCGAAGCCGTGATCAGGCGGCCTTCGTGGCCGGGGCTGCTGCTCAAGCGGTCCTTGGCGAATCCCAGCGCGAGCCGCCGAAGGGGCTGAGCGCCTTGTCGCGCAGCTCCCTGAACTTGGACGAGGCTTCGGCCAGGCGCCGGTCCCATTCCGGATTGGGGACCTGGCCCTCGATGGCGGCGAAGTAGACCTGCATCAGCGAAGCGATGGCGAAGGGCTCGATGAAAGCCGCCTTGAAGGCCCAGGCGAAGACGATGGCCAACACGAAGGCCCAGCCGGCAAGCTGGCCCGGCATGGCCCAGAGGATCGCGGCGGCGGGCGCCAGCATCAAAAGAAAGATGACGAAGGAAACACCCCACATGATCACCGCCAGCCAGACGGCGTTCTTGACCATCAACTTGCCGTTCTGCGCGTAGAGCACGACGCCTTGCCTGGCGGTCTCGAAAGGCGAGTTGGAATTGGTGCGGATGTTGTAGCCGAGGATGATCTCGTCGACATAGGTCAGCGACAGGCGGATGACGGTATTGATGAAGCTCACCAGACCGCTTAAGCCTGGAATGGGTAGGAACGCAGCAATGCCGCCGATCAGCCCTGTGATGGCGCGGATGGCGCCTTTCACCAGCTGGTCGACGACGAAAAGGATGTTGGCCTCGGCGAAGCGCTTCGTCACCACTTCGCGCGCATAGGCGATCTGGCCCTGGCCGTCGGGAACGTCCTGCCCGTCGATCAGATGGACCATGACGGCGATATGGCCTGCCTTGAGCACATAGAGAATGTATTCGCGGATCCAGTAGACGGCGATCGAGACCACGCCGAAGCCGACCACCCCACCCCACAAGGCAAAGGACATCGGCCCGTCCGGATCGGTCGAGATGTGGCCGACGCCGTAACCGACGCTGGCGCCGGTGCCGGTCGCTGTTATGTAGGCCACCGTGATGCCGAAATAGACGATGATGCGAAAGACGATGAACGGCCACGTCCGCATCATGATGGACACCGACCGGCCGATGCTGAAGTCCCACATGGCCCCGACCCTCCGCCTCAGAGAATTGGCGGGAGAGGATGCGCTCGCTCCTGCCAAAGTCAATGTCGGAGGGATTTTGAGCGGGGGACAATTGTCTGAGGCAGCGCGGACCCGAGTGATTGCCCGGAACGCCGCGACCGGATGCTATTTGGTTTTCAGGCCTTCCAGCAGCTGCTTGAACGCCGCCACAACCTTCTTCGACGTCGCTTCCGGATCCTTGGCATTGGCGATGCGCTGCGAGGCCTGGCTACTGGCGCCGTTGATGAGCCGCGCTGCGGTCTCGGGATCGAGATCGGGAACGACGACGCCCTCCTCCTGCAGCTTTGACAGGTGATCGGCCATTGAAGCCGTGCAGGCGCTGGCGTTGGGCCACTGAGCCGGATCGCCGAGCACGGCCGGGCCGTCCCTGAACATGATGCGCTGGATTTCCGGCTCAAGCGCCATCTCGATATAGGTGGTGCATTCGTCGACGAAATGCTGCCAGCGAGTAGGCGCCCGCGAGGCCACCTCGTTCACCCGCGCCGCCATCTCGGCGTCGATCTCGGCGATCACCGCCTGCAGGAGTCCCTTCTTGTCGCCGAAATGATGATAGAGCGCGCCGCGCGTCAGACCCGCCGAAGCGGTGAAATCGTCCATCGAGGCCTCGGCATAGCCGATCGTGCCGAAGGCATGGCGCGCGGCCGCGATCAGCTTGGCGCGCGTCTCGGCGATCATCTCCTTGCGGGGTTTGTGCATGGCTCCTGGCCTTATTCACATACGCGTCGTATGCTAATTGACATACGCGACGTATGAACTATCTGACATTCATACGCTGCGTATGTAGTTGCGGCGCCTTCCCTTGTCGAGGAACGGGACCATGCGAAACCCATATTCGGAAATCTTTCGGGCTCCTGGCACGAAGAGCTTCGCCGCGGCAGCCTTCATCGCCCGACTGCCGATCGCCATGGCGCCGATCGGTATTGTGGCGATGCTGTCGCAAACGCATGGCGAGTACTGGCTGGCCGGCGCCGTCTCGGCCACATACGCTTTGGTCAACGCCTTCCTGTCGCCGCAGGTCTCGCGGCTGGTCGACCGCCTCGGCCAGAGCCGGATTGCCGTGCCGACGACACTTGTCTCGGCGCTTGCCTTCGCAACCTTGATCGTCGCGGCCAACCAGCACTGGCCGGTGTGGACCTTGTTCCTATCCGCGCTGCTTGCCGCGTTAATGCCCAGCATCCCGGCGCTGGTCAGGGCGCGCTGGACCGAAATTTTTCGCGACCGCCCCGAGCTCAATACCGCCTTCGCCTTCGAATCGGCCGCGGACGAGCTGGTCTATGTCGCTGGGGCATCGCTGTCGGTGGGCTTGAGTGCCGCGCTGTTCCCGGAAGCCGGGATGGTGGTGAGCACCTTGCTGCTCGCCTTCGGCTCGTCGGCATTCCTGCTGCAGCGTTCGACGGAACCGCCCATTCGTCCGGCCGAGGGTGGCGCGGCCGGTTCGGCGATCCGCCTGCGGCCGGTGCAGATCATCACCTTCGCGCTGATCTTCGTCGGCGCGACCTTCGCAACCACGGAAGTCACCACCGTTGCCATTACCGAAGAGCTCGGCCAGCCCGAAGCAGCCAGCCTCGTCATCGGCGTCTATGCACTGGGATCCTTCGTGCTCGGCATCATCGTCGGCGCGCTCAGCCTGCGCACGCCGCTGCAACGCCAACTCGCGATAGCGGTCGCCGTCATCGCGCTTACCACTCTGCCACTGCTTTTTGCCGACACGGTGCCGACGCTGGCGCTTGCCGTGTTCGTCAGCGGCGTTGCCATCTCGCCGACCTTCATCACCGCCTTTGGACTGATCGAACGCCACGTGCCGCCGGCAATGCTCACGGAAGGCGTGACCTGGGTGACCACCGGGATCGGCATCGGCATGGCGCTGGGCTCCTTCGCCGCCGGCTGGAT
>NZ_RZSF01000303.1:0-8222 GCF_004023325.1 Mesorhizobium sp. M1A.F.Ca.ET.072.01.1.1
AGACAGACCGAGAAGCCGGGATTGCCGCGCTCGCTGCGAAAGGTCCGCACCTTGATGCGCCGCTCGCCGGTGATGCCGGCCAGCGCATGTTGGCTGTTGATGAGGAAGTTGGCCGCGACCTGCGTGACATGGTCGGCGTCGGCCATGGCGAGCAGCGGGCCGTTGGCGAAGTCGGTGTCGATGATGATGCCGCTGGAGCGCGCACCATAGGCGGTCACTTCGAGCGCCGAGCGCATCACCTGGTTAAGGTCGGTTTCGGCCTGCTCGGTCGGATGCAGGCGGACCATCGACAGGAAGCTCTTGACGATGCGCCCGCAGCGTTCGGCGGCCGCGCGCACCTTTTCGGCGCGCACCTTGGTCTGCGGGTCGGCCGCGAATTCATGCAGCAGCGTCGATTGCGCGACCACAACCGCCAGCGGGTTGTTGAGCTCGTGCGAGACGCCGGCGAGCAGCGAGCCCATTGCCGCCATCTTCTCATTCTGGTGCAGCTTCTCGCGCTGGCGGTTGATCTCTTCTTCGGCGTGCAGCTTCTCGCGCAGGTCGCGGATCGAGCCGAAGATGAGCCGGCGGTCGGCAACCCGCATCTCCGTCGCGGTCAGCTCGATCGGAAAGATCTCGCCGGCCGCGTTCTGGGTCACTGTCTCCAGCCGCTGGCCTACCATCGGCGCGCCCCGTCCGGCCATGTACTCGGCGCCCGACGAATAACCCTTGCGGTAATAGTGCGGCACGATCGTGTCGATCAGATCCTTGCCGAGGATGTCGCTGCGCTTGAAGCCGAACATCTTCTCGGCGGCCGGATTGAATTCGATGATGGAGCCGGCCTCGTCGATGACGATGATGGCGTCGAGCGAAGCCTGCAGCATGGTGCGGCGGATAACCTCGCTGGCATGCGCCTCTGAGGGCGAGCGCTCGATGGCGTCGCCGATGGCGAGCGCGATGATGTGAAGCGTCGCCTCCTCTTCATCCGTCCATTCGCGTTCGGCCGCGCAGTCATTGACCGCCAGAGTGCCCCAGAGATGGCCGTGGGCGAAGACCGACACCGAAATGAAGGATTTTATGTTCTGCTTCTCGAAGTCGGCCCGCAGGAAACCATCGAGGTCGCGCGTGTGGCCGGCGAAGACCTTGCCCTGGCGCTCATCCTCCTGCAACTGCTCCAGGAGCGGATCGGAGTTGATGATCGACTGCATGATCACGGTAGGCGATGCGAGCTCGCCGCCAAAAGCAGGGTCGATCCAATAGGAGGCCACGGACTGGGCGAAGCCCTCGCCCGGCAACTCGCGCAAACGGAAGAGAATGCCGCGCTGGCAGTCCAACGAACGGCACAGTGCCTCCAGTATGCTGTCCATCTCGCGCTGCCAGTCGCCTGCTTCGCGCAAGCGGCGAACGACATGGACGGCCGCCATCGCGGCGCCCTGGCGGGAGCCGTGCATCTCTGTCCGTGCGGCCTCAGCTGTCATCGTCGAACGTCAATCTCCGGGGCCATATCGGTAAACCATGAAATCCAGCACACAAGCCCGAAAATCGACGACGAATTTTCTGGGGTCATGCGCCGGACCGGAATGCTACAGCGTCAATTGCGTATCCGGAAGGTGCGCGGCGCCGGAGTCAGTTGCCGTCGCCAGCCGGCAGCGAGAAGATATAGCCCTCGCCACGAACCGTGCGCAGGAATTTAGGATTGGCGGGGTCCGCCTCGATCTTCTTTCTCAGACGCATGATGCGGATGTCGACAGCGCGCGACGATTCCGGGTCTTCCACGAAGCCGATCGCCTCCGAGATCGCCGCCCGCGTCAAAAGCCGGTTGGCGCGGGTGAGGAAAACTTCCAGCACGTCGAACTCGCTCTTGGCCATCTCGATGACCGCGCCATTGGCGCCGGTCACCAGCCTGCCGTCGAAATCGGCCTGGAAGCTGCCGAAATTCATGAAGCGGCGCGTGCCGGCCTCGGTCTTCGTGGCCTGCGGGGCAACCGGCTGCGGCACGCGGCGCAGCACACTGCGGACCCTCGCCAGCACTTCGCGCAACTCATAGGGCTTGACGATGTAGTCGTCGGCGCCGAGCTCCAGGCCGACGATGCGGTCGAGCGCGGTGCCGGCGGCGGTGGCGTAGATGATGCCGATCTGCGTCTTGGAGCGCAGCCAGCGGCCGAGCGACAGGCCGTCCTCGCCGGGCATGGCGATGTCGAGGATGGCGAGGTGGAAGGGTTGCGCCTCGAGCAGGCTGCGCGCCGCCGCGGCATTCTCGGCCGTGGCAACGTCATAGCCGCTGGCGCCGAGATACTCGGCAACCGCTTCCCTCAGATCCGGCTCGTCCTCGACGACAATGATGCGCGCCTTCACAATGGTCTCGCTCCCGCTTTCAGCGGAAAGTAGATTGGGTATAAACATGATGTCCAGCGCTCATCTCGAGTTGTCCGTGGCGGAGTGGAGAAAATGGCAGCACGATCCGTCGTCGCGCTTGTGTCCGTTGCCGAAGTGGTGGCCGGCGACCTGGCCGACCATCTCGAGCGTCGCGGGCACGACGTGCGTCAGGCGCGCCAGCCCTGGGAGGCGGAGTCGCTGCTTTCGGCAGGCGGCATCGACGTCGTGGTCGTCGGTGACGACGTGACCCAGGCGGAGGGGCGCGAACTGCTCAGGCGCTATAGTAGCCAAGGCGGGGGCGGCGAGGGTGGCTGCGACTTCATCCTGATCTGCCGGCCCGCCGATCTCGTCGACAAGGTGCTGGCGCTGGAGCTCGGCGCAGCCGACGTGATCGAAAGCCCGCTCAATGTGCGCGAGCTGGCGGCGCGCATCGGCCGCCTGCTGACGCGGCGCGGCCGCAACCCCCAGGAACTGATCGTGCTGGAGAATGCGACCGTCGACTTGAGGTCGGCCATGGTCATGCATCGTTCCGGCGCCGAGGATCAGCTGTCGCCGGGGCAGGTGGCGCTGTTGAGATTGTTTCTGGCGAGCCCGCGCAAGGTGCTGACGCGCGACGACATCATTGCCGCCGCGCCCGCCGAGAATGCCGACGCTTTCGACCGCTCGATCGATTCGCGCATCGTGAGGCTGCGCCGTAAGCTCGATACGGAGACCATCACCACGATCAGGGGTGCCGGTTACCGGTTCGATCCGCCGACGCCGCGCACCGACTGAGGCGAGGGCCGCCAGGTCTTTTGCTCGATCTTGCATCGGATTTCCAAAACCGCTTCGCACTTTTGGATCCGACGCCGGCGCCTAGCGCACCACGAGGACCGAGGGGCCGGACGGCATTTCGGCGCTGGCAGCGATCTCGGCGTGGGCGCGCTCCTTGAGCAGCACCGTTGCAAGCGCGGCAAAGCCAAGCAGCCCTTGGGCATAAAGCAGTGCGGACAGCACCGAAGCGGCAAATTTCGTCTTCATAACTCAATCCCCAATTCGATAGTCGTCGATGCTTCAGGAAACTCCCGAAGCGCCCGCGCCGCTTACGGAGCCCCCCGCTGCGGCGCGGGCCTTCGGTCCTCTCGGCAGCAAGTAGCCGGAGGGGCCGCGCATCCCTATCAGCCGAAGACCGACCCGCCAGAGGGCCCTCAGCCGGTTGACGCGCAGGCTGGAGATGATCCAGACCGTGGCGATGAACAGTGCAGTGTGCAGTGTCGAAACCTCGCCGGAATTCATGGCGCCTAGACGCCGATCCTGAGAAACCAGGTGCGAACTTTCGATTTCCTGCCCATTTTCGTTTGCTGATGTCTGTTCCCGTGAACTCGACATTGCCGCGGGCCTGTATCCGCATCATGCCGCGCAAGTCGCGCTTTGTTGCAATTCGGTTTCGAGATTAGGAGAAAGGCTTTCATATCAAGGCCATATACGCTTTGTCCGCCGGTTTCGGCCTGCTTGGTATTGCCGGCAGCCGGTCTAAGGGAGCGTGTTCTCTGGAATTAGGCCGTTAACTTAGAGAAACGAATTCGAAACATTAACGCATATTAAGCGAAATAGGCCTGAAACAGGCGATCCCGATAAGACGATCCATCGAAATTGCAGCCGGCCCGACCGGCAAAAGAGAGGGATCGTCATGCATACCGCCATTTCAGCCAAGCTCATCCACGTCACCGCCGCCGCGCTCACCGGCGCGGCTTTGCTCTTCGGCAGCAACGCCGCTCATGCCAACCAGCTCGTCGCCCGGGTTTCGCTGTCGCAGCAGATCATGGAAGTCACGGTCGACGGCCGGCCGACCTTCACCTGGAAAGTGTCGACGGGCGACAGGGGGCACATCACGCCGACAGGGTCATTCAAGCCGACCCGCATGCATGAGATGTGGTATTCGAAGAAATACGACAATGCGCCGATGCCGCATTCGGTCTTCTTCAGCGGCGGCTATGCGGTGCATGCGACCTATGCCATCAAGCATCTTGGCCGGCCAGCCTCGCATGGCTGCGTGCGCCTGCATCCCGATGCCGCGGCCGACTTCTATCAGCTCGTCGAGGCCTTCGGCCCGGGCAACACCAGCATCCTCATCGTAAAGTAACGGGTCAAGTAGCGGGCGGATTGCCGCCTTCAAGCCAGGTTCGACGCAATTCCGGACGGAAGGCCACGGCGAAGTCGCCGAGCAACCGTTCCACACTTTTCCTGGAATTGCTCTGGCGCCGAAGCCGTGGGGCGACCGCCTAAAAAAGAGGCCGGGATTTTCCGGCCTCTTTTTGTTTTTGGAGCAGTCCTGGATTGCTTCAGGTGGGCAGCGCCGGCATCAGCTTCGGATCGGGCTTCTCGGCGAGATGCGGCAGATCCTTGCTGGCGATGAAGGTGTAGAACATGGGCACGACGAACAGCGTGAACATCGTGCCGACCAGAATGCCGGTGAAGATGACGAGGCCCATCGAGTAGCGCGCCGCGGCGCCGGCGCCGCTGGAGATGATCAGCGGCACCACGCCGAGCGCCATCGCGGCCGTCGTCATCAGGATCGGCCGCAGGCGCACCTTGGCCGAGGCGATGATGGCATCGCGGCGCCGCATGCCATGGATTTCGCGCTGCTGGTTGGCGAATTCCACCAAAAGGATGCCGTGCTTGGTGATGAGGCCGATCAGGGTGATCAGTCCGACCTGCGTGTAGATGTTGAGCGTTCCGAGGCCGATATTGAGCGGCACGATGGCACCGAAGATCGAAAGCGGCACCGCCATCATGATGATCAGCGGATCGCGGAAGCTCTCGAACTGAGCGGCCAGAACCAAGTAGATCACGATCACGGCGGCCGCGAAGGCGATCAGGATGGTGTTGCCCTGCTCCTTTTCCTGCCGCGATTGGCCGGAATAGTCGATGAAGAAGGTGTCGGGCAGCGTTTCCCTGGCCAGATCCTCCAGCACTTTCAATCCGTCGCCGGTGGTCACGCCGGGCAAGGGCAGGGCGGAGATGGTGGCCGAGTTCAGCTGGTTGAACTGCTCGATCGCTGCCGGCGAGGCGTTGGTCGAGATATGCCCCACCGCCGACAGCGGCACCATCTTGCCGTCGACGCTGCGCACGAAATACTCGCCGAGCTTCGCCGGATTGTCGCGGAACTCCTGCGGCACCTGTGGGATGATGTCATAGCTGTTGGAGTCGCGATCGAACTGCGCCACTTCGGCGCCGCCGACCAGCAGCGTCAGCGTGTTGCCGATATCGGCGATGGGCAGGTTCAGCGCCGCCGCGCGCTCGCGGTCGATGGTGACGGTCACCTGCGGGGCGTCATAGGACATCGAGTTCTGCACGACGATGAAGCGGCCGGAAGCCTGCGCCTTGTTCTTGATCTTCTCGGCCTGGTCGAAGACTTCCGAGGGATCGCCGGTCGAGCGAACCACCATCGAGATCGGCAGGCCGCCGCCCGAGCCGGGCAGCGTCGGCGGCGCGAAGACGAAAGCCTCGACGCCGGCGACCTTGGCCAAGCGACCGGTGATGTCGGCCTGGATCTCCTTCGAGCTGCGCTGCCGTTCGGCCCAGTCCTTGAAGGCAAAGCCGACAAAGGCGCCGTTGGTGGCGCCGCCGAAGGCGACCGCCGAGAACTGCGCCCGCGTTTCCGGAATGTCCTTAACAAGACCGAGGATCTGGTTGACGTAGGTCTCGGTGTAGTCCGAGGTCGCGTAGCGCGGGGCGGTTACGATGGAAAGCAGGAAGCCCTGGTCTTCCTCCGGCGCCAGTTCGGTCGAGGTCTTGGTGAACATGAAGCCGGTGAGCGCGACCAGCGCGACGACGATAATAAAGGTAACCGGCCTGTTTCTGAGCGAAGCGGTCACGGCCCGCTCGTAGACGCGCTCGACACGGCTGAAGGTGCCGTCGACGATGCGCTGGAAGCGGCCGTGCGCGCCGGCCTTCAAGAGGCGAGCCGACATCATCGGCGTGATAGTCACCGCAATCAGGCCGGACAGCACCACGGAGCCGGCCAGCGTGACCGCGAACTCGCGAAACAGCGCGCCGGTCAGGCCGCCGGTGAAGGCAAGCGGCGCAAACACGGCGGCCAGCGTAATGGTCATGGCCACGATTGCCGAGAAGATCTCGCGCATGCCGTTGAAGGCCGCCTGCATCGGCGACATGCCGTCTTCCTCCATATGGCGGTGGATGTTCTCCACCACGACAATGGCGTCGTCGACGACAAGGCCGATCGCCAGCACCATGGCAAGCAGCGACAGAAGGTTGATCGAATAGCCTACCGCAAACAGAATGAAACAGACGCCGATCAGCGACAGAGGGATGGTCACGATCGGCATCATCACCGAGCGGAAGGATCCGAGGAAGAGCAGGATGACGAGAATGACGATGGCGACAGCCTCGCCGATGGTCTTGAACACCTCCTCGATCGAGGCGCTGATCTGCTCGGTGGAATCGTAGACGATCTCGATCGTCATGCCCTTCGGCAAGGTATCCTGGATCACCGGCACGATCTTGTGGATAGCCTCGGCCGTCGTCAGCGGATTGGCGGCAGGCGTCGGGAAGATGGCCAGGAAGGTGCCCGGCTTGCCATTGAAGCTCACCCTTGTGTCGGTGCTGGCGGCGCCAAGCTCGACCCGCGCCACATCGCGCAGCCGCACCACTTGGCCGTCGGTCGAGCGGATGGGGAGCTGCGCGAAGGCTTCCGGCGTCTGCAGGGTCGAGTGAACCGCGATCGAGGAGACCACATACTCGTTCTGCGTGTTGCCGGGCGCGGACAGGAAATTGGAATTGTTGATCGCAGTCAGCACGTCGGCGGCCGTGGCGCCGCGGGCGGCGAGCCTGACAGGGTCGATCCAGACCCGCATCGAATATTCCTCGGCGCCGAAGATCTGGACGTCGGCGACGCCTTCCACCGTCGAGATGCGCGGCCGCACGACGCGCTCGATGTACTCGGTCAACTGCTCCTTCGTCATGTTCGGATTCTGCATCGAAATATACATCATCGCGAACTGCTGGCCGGTGCCCTTGACGATCACCGGATCCTTGGCGGCATCCGGCAAGGTGCCGCGCACGCCTTGAACCTTGGACAGCACCTCGGTCAACGCAACATCGGGGTTGGAGCCGAGCTTCATCTGCACGGTCACCGTGCTCGAAGACGGGCGGCTCGACGAGGTGACGTAGTCGATGTTTTCCGTCGAGGCGACGGCGCGCGCGATCGGCGCAGAGATGAAGCCCTGAATCAGGTCGGCGCTGGCTCCGGGATAGGCCGTGGTGATGGTGATCGCCGTCTCGTCAACCTTCGGATACTGGCGGATCGACAGGTTGAAGATGGCCTGGAAACCCAGAAGCAGGATCATGCAGGCCAACACCGTCGAGAGGACGGGGCGGCGAATGAAGATATCGGAAAAGCTCATTGCTGAACCTGCTTGTTTGCCGATTTGCTGGGATCAACGGTGTTGTCGACCGCAACGGACATGCCGTTGAAGAGCCGGTTCTGACCGGCGGTCACGACCTGGTCGCCGGCCTTCAGGCCTTCGACGATCTCGACCATGCCGTTGTTGCGGCGGCCGAGCTTGACGAAGACCTGCGATAGAACGAGCGCCGGTTGCTGCCCGGTTTCGGCCGGCTTTTGAGCGTTCTCAGCCGGCTTCGCGGCGCTGTCGGCGGCGTTTGCCGTATCGGAGGCCGGCTTCGAGGCATCGGCTTGCGGCTTGGCTGCATCGCCGGCAGGCTTGTCCGCGCCGGACTTCTGATCTTCCGGTTTTGCTGGCGCCGCAGCGCCGGCCTCAGCGGGCTTGGGCGGCACCACCACGAAGACATAGTCGCCGTAGAGGCTCGAGGTCACCGCCGTCTGCGGCACCGAGATGACGTTGCTT
>NZ_RZSF01000304.1:0-8214 GCF_004023325.1 Mesorhizobium sp. M1A.F.Ca.ET.072.01.1.1
TCCAACGATTCGCCCCCCTGGCCATACCGCTTGGCGAGCCATTGGTAATAGGATGTTCTCCGCTTGCGCAAGTGCGACTTGGATCGCGATTGGTGGCAATCATCATGTCTCGCCTTGCGAGGGCACGTCCGTAGGGGGAATGCGGGACGTGGGGGATGTCAAAATCGTGCATCGCGGCGTGCGCCCGCGAAAGGCCGCGCGGTCAGGCGTTGCCGACGCTCACCGGCGGTCGCATTGGCATCGCTCGCCTTCCTCGTTATCATCCACAAGCTCGAATATTTTGTGAACGCTCGCATCATCGGGACGAGGATAAAAGCCTGGGCCTGGGAGCTTCTCGGCGATCTACTACGCCTATATCAAAGACGAGCTAATGATGCGGAAGTTGATCTGAGATCCGACCTGGGTCCCGACAGGAAGGGACGCGGCATTGCTTTTGACCGGACAACAGACGAACACCAAACGCGTGCCCAAGCTGTGCTCCCGGGGCCGCGCGTGGCAGGTGTCGCTTGGCAGCTAATCGTAAAAATGCGGTCGTTTCGGTTAGGTTCGAAAGTTAATGCGAGCATGGGGAAGCTCAGATTCTCAATTTAACTGTAGCCGCATCAACGTGAAGGTCATGAATCCTTTGAATTTCGTGCGCCGTCTTGAGTAAATTCGACACCGCGGCGTTGCCGACACTGCTTCTCACATTAAATGCCAATGGCCCGGCTCGACAACGCCTTGATGATGCCCAGCGAGGCGACCAGGCGACTAGGAATGGGTGTTGATGTCCTGCTCAATCTGCCGTGCTGATTCCAGAATGTCATCGAAACTCGGCGGAGTGCCGAAGATCATGGCCGCCGTATTGGCATAGTCGCGCGTGAGCGCGTCCACCATCTTTGGAGCGGGCGCGATCGCGAAGCTGCCCGGGACTGCTGAGGCGAGGTCATAGTCGGGACGGTCGAAAAACATTCGTGCGTGTCGCACACAATCGGCGCCAAGATCGAGATCGACGAGCGCGGCCTTTCCGGTCTCGAATCCGAGAAGACAGTGCAGGTCATAATAGTGCCGAGACACCCGCTGGCCTCCCTGCCGCAGTTCGCCGCGCCGCTCGTACCAGCGGCGCAATCCATGGGCGATCACCACCTTGTCCCAAAAGGTGCGGGTCGCCTCGATCGTGGTCACGTCGGCGACGGTGAGATCAATGCCTGCCGCTTCCTGCGCGACATAGGGCGTGATCGTGATGGGGCGATTGGGATCGAGCGCCGATTTCGCCCCGGACTCGAGGCGTATGGCCGGTCGCACATAGGCGCCATCACGCGGTTCGACCTCGGGATACCAGAGCAGCAGGGTCTGACCATCGGCATCGGCTTCGTCGAGCTCCACCCGTCCGGCGCCGTTCGTAATGTCGGCAAGTTGAGCGGTGAGGAAGTCTCGTAGCGGGCCTGTGATATACGCACGGCAGGCGTCCCGGATGGCGTCGAGCTTGGCGCGGCGCTTCTTGTTCGACAGTCCCTCAAGCTCTTCGACGGAGGCAGCCTCGTCGAGATCGTCGCGGAACACGGTAACGTCGATGTCCTCGGAAAAACGCTGGATGAGGCCATAGCCTTTTGACAGCGACGTCCCGCCCTTGAAAAGCAGCCGTGGCTCCCCCGCAGGCCGTTCGTGGTAGAGCGAATTGAGGGTCCAGCAGACCCAGAAATCCTTTTCGACATTGCCCACCGGAGCTCCGATCCGATTGGCCGTGGCGAGGAACAGGTCGAGCCGGTCACGTGGGGATGCCGCGATGATCTGGCGGTAAGCATCGGTACTCATGGCTTCGCCTCATGCGGGTCCGCCCTCAGGATTTCGCGAAGGAACTCCTGCATCCAGATCGGCACGGCGGAGAGACCGGCGCGCAGATCCTCGCGAATGGCCTCGCCGTGCTTGGGGTCGGCAAACAGGCGGCGCAACGTCGCCTGGATACGCTTCCGTTCGCCCTTCTGGGTCAGCATGTCCTGCATCCAATGCAAGGCCTGGACGACCCGCATCCCCGGCCGATCCGCCCAATAGAGGCGGCTAGGGGCAGCGTATTTGAAGTGGATTTCCTGCGTGCCGAGCTTGATTGGCTTCAACCGCGCATCGACCAGCACTTCTATTCGGGCGGGGACGGCGGTCGTCAGGCCAAGGTCGTTGGCGGCCGTCATACCATCGATGACGGCGCGCGCCCGATCGCGGCGCGTGACGGCGCGGATCACAGCGCGATAATCCGGCACGGTGGCGCGGCCAGTCAGGTTGTTCGTGCGCGGCCGATCATAGAGGCCTCGGTCGATCCGGCGCAGCTCCCCGGCGGCTGCCAGGCGCTGCAGGGTTTTGTCCACGGCGGCGCGCGCGCCGAGATCGGCGAAGTCGCCGGGGGTCCAGACCTCGTCGGGTTTGGACTCAATGCGGGCAAGCAGGCGCGAGCGAAGATCGGTATCGGGCTCAACTATGGGCATGTCCGAAATATGCTACAAGTTTCGGACAAAGGCAAGGCATGAGTCCGAAATATGCTACAATTTTCGGACACTCCGTGGCGCCCACAACTCCAAAATGGAACTCGCATTTTCGCATTGAAAGGATATGGCCCGAGCATCGAATGCCTCCTTCCGCAGGGGCACGACATCATCCCGGTTGCCAAGACGAGAACAAATGTAGAACATATCACAGGCTTTCCGCGTTTCAAGGGTCAGATGAGTGTATCGGCGCCCCCTGCTGCCATTTCCGAGCTTCGAGAACGCATCGCGCGCCTCGAAGGCGGAAATGCGCGCATCCGCACGGTTTTGCCGTTCGGAGTGGCGACGATTGACAGGATTCTGCCGGGAGGCGGGTTGGCTTTTGGCAGTCTGCACGAGATCGCAGGCGGGGGAAATGGCGCCGTCGATGGCGCAGCCGCGGCACTCTTTGCTGCCGGTATTGCCGCGCGCACAGCGGGCAAGGTGCTGTGGTGCGTTACCCGGCCCGATCTTTTCGCGCCGGCGATCGAACAGGCCGGCCTTCCTCCGGGAAGGGTGATCTATGTCGAAGCCGGCGACGAAAAATCCGTGCTCGCCTGTTTCGAGGAGGGTCTTCGTGGCGGTTTTGGCGCTGTCGTTGCCGAGATAGCCCGGTTTTCGATGACGGCCTCGCGGCGGCTGCAGCTTGCCGCCGAGAGCTCCGGCGCCATCGGCATCGCCATTCGCCGCTGGCGTCGGCAGACGGAGGCAACGGATTTTGGGCAGCCAACCGCCGCCGAGACACGCTGGCGGGTGTCGGTCTTGCCGTCGACGCCATTGCCGGTGCCGGGCGTCGGACGCGCCCGCTGGAATGTCGAGCTGATCCGATGCCGGGCCGGAGAGAGTGCAGATTTTACAGTGGAGGCTTGCGATGCCAAGGGTCGTATCGCTCTTCCTTCCGATGTGGCCGACGGACCGCTTCAGAAGGAAATCGGGCGACGCCGCGCCTCTGCCTGAGACGCCGCTCGTCCTTATCGGCCGTGATGGTCGTCGCCGTGTCGTGCTCGCCACTGACGCGGCAGCGCAAACGGCCGGCCTGCGCATCGGCATGCCGGCGAGCAAGGCGCAGGCTCTCGTCCCTAATCTCGCGATTCATGATGCCGAGCCCGAAGCCGACGAAATGGCGCTCGAGCGGTTGGCGCTGTGGGCGCTGCGCCGCTATGCGCCGATCGTCGCTGCCGATCCGCCGGACGGCCTCGTCATCGACACGACCGGCGCCGATCATCTGCATGGCGGGGAGGCGGCGATGCTCTCCGAAATGGTGGCGCGGCTTGGCGGCTCCGGCTTAGCCGCACGCGCCGCAGTCGCCGATAGCTGGGGCGCAGCCCACGCACTGGCGCGCTTCGGTACACGGCAGACCCTTGTCGTTCCGTCCGGTGAGATTGCACAGGCGATCCTGCCATTGCCGATCGCAGCCCTTCGCCTGCCTGCCTTGACGATCGAGAGCCTGAGGCGGCTCGGCTTCGAGAGAGTTGCCGACCTCGCCGCTATGCCACGCGCGTCGCTCGCCCTGCGTTTTGGACCGGAGCCCGGCCGCCGCCTTGACCAGGCCCTTGCACGGGTGAGCGAACCGATCGAGCCGATCCGGCCGGAGGAAATCGTCGAAGTGCGCCGCAATTTTGCCGAGCCGATCGGCGCGGTAGAAACAATCGCGCGCTATACCGGCAAGCTGGTGGCCGAACTTTGCGCCGTACTCGAGACGCGAGGGCAGGGCGCGCGCCGGCTCGACCTTCTGTTCTTCCGCGTCGACAACCGCGTCGAGGCGATCCGTGCCGGAACAGCAACGCCGGTTCGCGACGTGAAGCGCTTGACTCGGCTCCTTACCGATAAAATCGAGACCATCGATCCGGGGTTCGGCATCGAGCAGATGCGGCTTGCCGCGACGGCGGCCGAACCACTGCACGCAAAACAGACAATCTCTTCGCTTGCCGAGATGCCGGAGCCCAACGTCTCGGATGTGATCGACATCCTTGCCAACCGTGTCGGCGAGGACCGCCTCTATCGCTTCGCCCCAGTGCATAGCGACGTTCCCGAGCGGTCGGTTCAACGCATTGCGCCGATGGCGCCCGACACAGGTGAGGGTTGGCCCGGCCATTGGCCGCGCCCATCCCGGTTGCTGCCACGGCCCGAACCTATCGAGACGGTAGCACTTCTTCCCGACCATCCGCCCGTGACCTTCACATGGCGCGGCGTACGGCGCCGTGTGAAGCGTGCGGACGGCCCGGAGCGCGTGTTCGGGGAATGGTGGAAGCGCGACGCCGAGCTCGCAGCCGTGAGGGATTATTTCCAGGTCGAGGATGAGAACGGCGAACGCTACTGGGTCTTCCGTACCGGCGACAGGGAGGATGCCGCGACCGGTTCGCATAAATGGTTCATGCACGGGATCTTCGGATGACTGGCCAGGCCCGATATGCCGAGCTGCAGGTGACTTCGCATTTCAGTTTCCTGCGCGGAGCGAGCAGCTGCGAAGAGCTGTTCGCGCAGGCGACGATGCTTGGCATCGAGGCGCTGGCCGTCGTCGATCGCAATTCGCTCGCCGGCATCGTGCGCGCGCATGAAGCGGCAAAGACGACAGGCGTCCGGCTGATCGTCGGCTGCCGTCTCGATCTCGCCGACGGCATGTCGGTCCTGGTCTATCCCACCGACCGGCCGGCTTACTCGAGGCTTTGCCGCCTACTGTCGCTCGGCAAGGGGCGGGCCGGCAAGGCGAAGTGTCATCTCGAATGGGATGATGTCGTCGCCTATGGCGAAGGTCAGATCGCGGTCCTGGTGCCGGACGAAGCTGATGATCTTTGCGCCGTCCGGCTGCGGCGGCTGCGCGAGGCCTTCGATGATCGCGCCTATCTGGCGCTCACCTTGCGCAGGCGCCCGAACGACCAGCTCCGGCTTTCCGAACTGGCAAACCTGGCGACCTCGATGCGCGTGCCGACAGTCGTCACCAATGATGTGCTGTTCCACGAGCCGGCCCGCCGCATGATGCAGGATGTCGTCACCTGCATTCGCCATAACGTCACCATCGACGATGCCGGCTTCCGGCGCGAACGGCATGCCGATCGCTACCTCAAACCGGGCGACGAGATGGCGCGGCTGTTCAGCCGCTATCCCGAGGCCCTGGCGCACACGATCGAGATCGCCGATCGCTGCCGTTTCTCAATGGACGAGCTCGCCTACCAATACCCGGAGGAAAGGACCATGCCGGACCTCACCGCCCAGCAGGCGCTGGAAAAGCTTACCTGGGAAGGCGCTGCCGGCCGCTATCCAGAAGGTGTGCCCGATAAGGTGGTCAAGATCCTGAAGCACGAACTGCGGCTGATCGAAACGCTCCAATACGCACCCTACTTCCTGACGGTGAACTCGATCGTGCGCTTCGCCCGCAGCCGGGACATTCTTTGCCAGGGCCGCGGCTCGGCCGCCAACTCGGCAGTCTGTTATGTGCTCGGCATCACCTCCATCGATCCCGAACGCAACAACCTTCTGTTTGAGAGGTTCGTCAGCCAAGAGCGGCGCGAGCCGCCCGACATCGACGTCGATTTCGAGCACGAACGGCGCGAGATCGTCATGCAGTGGGTTTATGAAACCTACGGCCGCGATCACGCAGCACTTTGCTCCACCGTCATCCGCTATCGCACCAAGGGCGCCGTCCGCGATGTCGGCAAGGCGCTCGGCCTGCCAGAGGACATGACCAAACTTCTGTCCTCGCAGATCTGGGGCCATGGCGAGGCGGTCGATGAGCAGCGCGCCCGCGAACTCAACCTCAATCTCGGCGATCGCCGGCTGCGCCTGACCCTCGAACTCGCGGCGCAACTTGCTGGCACGCCTCGCCACCTCTCACAGCATCCGGGCGGCTTTGTCCTGACGCACGATCGGCTTGACGATCTCGTGCCGATCGAGCCGGCGGCGATGAAGGACCGCCAGGTGGTCGAATGGGACAAGGACGACATCGACGCCCTCAAATTCATGAAGGTGGATGTCTTGGCCCTGGGCATGCTCACCTGCATGAAGAAGTCATTCGATCTCCTGTCCGAGCATAAGAGCATCGCTCTCGACCTGGCGACGATCCCGGCCGAGGATCCACGCACCTATGCAATGATCCGCAAAGCAGACACGCTTGGCGTCTTCCAGATCGAATCGCGCGCGCAGATGTCGATGCTGCCGCGCATGAAGCCCCGGACATTCTACGACCTGGTCATCGAGGTCGCGATCGTCCGTCCAGGGCCGATCCAGGGCGACATGGTCCATCCCTATCTTCGCCGGCGCGACGGGACGGAAGAGGTGACGTTTCCAACGCCGGAACTGGAGCGCGTTCTCGGCAAGACGCTCGGCGTGCCGCTGTTTCAGGAGCAGGCGATGCAGGTCTCCATGGTTTGCGCCGGCTTTTCCGCCGGCGAGGCCGACCAGCTGCGTCGCGCCATGGCCACCTTCAAGCACACCGGCGGCGTCTCGAAATTCCGCGACAAGCTGATCAACGGCATGATCGCCAACGACTACACGCCAGAGTTCGCAGAAAAGACCTTTTCGCAATTGGAGGGCTTCGGCAGCTACGGCTTCCCCGAAAGCCACGCTGCCTCCTTCGCGCTGATCGCTTATGCCTCGAGCTGGATGAAATGCTGGCATCCGGATGTCTTCTGTGCCGCGCTTCTGAATTCGCAGCCAATGGGCTTTTATCTGCCGGCCCAGATCGTGCGCGACGCCCGCGACCATGGCGTCGAGGTGCGCCCGGTCTGCGTCAATGCCAGCCGCTGGGATTGCACACTGGAGCCGACCGATGCCGAAGATCGCTTTGCTGTCCGGCTCGGCCTGCGCATGGTGAAGGGTCTCGCCAACGATGACGCGGCCGCCATCGTCGCGGCGCGAGCCGATGAGCCCTTCCTCTCGGTCGACGATCTCTGGCGACGCGCCGGCGTGCCGGCGGCGTCGCTGGTCCAGCTCACAGAGGCCGACGCCTTTCTGCCGGATCTGAACCTTGCCCGCCGCGACGCTCTCTGGGCGATCAAGTCGCTGCGAGACGAGCCCCTGCCGCTGTTTGCTGCCGCCACGTCCCGTGAACAGAAAACGGTGCCTGAGATCCGCGAGCCTGTCATTGGGCTGAGGCCGATGACGGCGGGTCGCGAGGTCGTGGAGGATTACGGCCATGTCGGACTGACCTTGCGCAGCCATCCGGTGTCGTTTCTCCGTGCCGATCTTCATCGCCGCCGCATCGTGACCTGTCAGGAAGCCATGCAGGCGCGAGACAGAAGCTGGCTCCAGGCCGCCGGCCTGGTGCTGGTCCGGCAGCGGCCGGGATCGGCCAAAGGCGTGATGTTCCTCACCATGGAAGATGAGACGGGCGCCGCAAACGTCGTCGTCTGGGTCAAAGTGTTCGAGAAATTCCGGCGCGTGCTTCTTTCGTTGGCCATGCTCGGCGTGCGCGGCCGCATCCAGCGGGAAGGCGAGGTGGTGCATCTCGTCGCGCACGAGCTGACTGATCTGTCGGCCGAACTGGCGAGCGTCGGAAATCGCGAGGCGCCGTTTCCGTTGCCGCACGGCCGCGGCGACGAGGCCCATCACGGCGGATCGGGGATTGATCCGCGCGGAATGCCGAAGGGCCGAAACATCGTCGATCCCTACGAGCACATCGACCGCATCAAGGTGAAGACGCGGGATTTCCGGTAGAGACATGGAAACGCTGGCGACAATTCTCCATGCGGATCTCGATGCTTCTATGCGTCGGTCGAACAACTGC
>NZ_RZSF01000305.1:0-8151 GCF_004023325.1 Mesorhizobium sp. M1A.F.Ca.ET.072.01.1.1
CCTCTGCGATGCGTAATCTCCCCCCTTGAGGGGGAGATGTCGCCGAAAGGCGACAGAGGGGGTCGCCGCGCATGGAACGCCAACCTTCATCTGCACATCGCAAGCCGAGTCCGGTCGAACCGACCCCCTCTGCCTGCCGGCCATCTCCCCCTCAAGGGGGGAGATTACGCGTCGCTCCTGTCCCCTCTCTCCGCTACCTCCCCAGCACCAGTGCCCAGTAGCGCAGGCTGGGATCGCGGCCGTCGCGCACGTAAGCCAACCCGAAGCGGCTGAAATCCGGGTCGAGCATGTTGCGCCGGTGGCCGTCCGAATGCATCCAGATGTCAAACAGCTTTTGCAGGTCGAAACGTCCCTCGGCGATGTTTTCGCCCGCGGCGCCACGCACGCCGTTGCCCTTCATGCGCGAGGCGAAATCCTTGCCCCAGCCGGTCGTGTGGCTCATGCGGGCGCGCGACGCCATGTAGCCGGCCTGCTGCAGCGCCGCCTGTTCGAGCTGCGCGTCCGGGATGAGCGCCGGCAGTCCGGCCGATGTGCGGATTGTCCTCAACGTGCCTGTGGCGGAAGACGACACGCCGGCGGCTTCGCCGGTCGGCAGCTGGACGCTGGTGCAGGCGGCAATGCCGCCGAGCGCCGCAAGGCCGACGGTCTTGAGCAATGTGCGTCTGTCGAGATGGGGGGAATCGGTGGTCAGGCTGGTCATCCGGCCTCTGATACCGGCGATCGTGGCTTTTGCCGGGCAGCCGATGAAAATCGCGTTATGCGGCGACATCCTCCGGGAGATCGGTTATCATCCCGGCGTTCTAGAAGTGGCAGCCACGGGCGGGCCACCCAGGCGGTGACCGCCCCCCGAGCGATACGGAGGACGGTTATGGCTGGTTTTCATGTCATGGCGGACGCGCAAGGGCTGCATGTGCAGCCCACGGTGCGCCACATCACCACGTCGGATCTATGGGACGCGCTAAGGCTCGGCGCCGAGGATTTCTGGGCCAAGCCCTCGCACTACGTGTTCCTGTGCCTGATCTATCCGGTCGTCGGCCTGATCCTGACGCGGTGGACCTCCGGCTCGAGTGCAATCCAGCTCGTCTATCCGCTGATGTCGGGCTTTGCATTGATCGGTCCCTTCGCGGCGATCGGCCTCTACGAGATCAGCCGCCGGCGCGAGCTCGGCATGAGCAGCCGCTGGCACCATGCGCTCGACGTGCGCCGTTCGCCGGCGCTGCCCTCGATCGCGGCGATCGGCGTCCTGCTTTTCGCGCTGTTCCTTCTGTGGCTGTTCACCGCGCAGTCGATCTACACCAGCCTGTTCGGCGCGGAGCCGCCGGCCTCCGTCGGAACCTTCCTGAGCGACGTGCTGACGACCGACAAGGGCTGGACGCTGATCCTGCTCGGCAACGCTGCCGGCCTCGTCTTCGCGATCGTGGTGCTCGCCACCACCGTGATTGCCTTCCCGCTGCTGCTCGACCGCGATGTCGGCGCCGTCTCGGCGATCGAGACTTCGGCGCGCGCCGTCATGGTCAACCCGCTGCAGATGGCGCTCTGGGGCCTGACGGTCGCGGTGCTGCTGGTGATCGGCTCGATCCCGCTGTTTGCCGGCCTTGCCGTCGTCATGCCGGTCCTCGGCCACGCGACCTGGCATCTCTATCGCAAGGTGGTGGAGCCGCAGGATATCCGGCCCATCCGCCGGCCGATGTAGGCCGCGCCGGCTCGAACAAAGCAGACGTCCCGAAGCGGTTTACCGAGCCTGGTTCATGAAGATGTTCTTGAGGTCGCTCAAGGGGGCGGCTTTCGTGGCCGGGCTTTGGGTTGTCGGCTGCATTGATACTACGCGTGCCAACGCTGACGAGTTGGTGCATTTTGAAAGCGCGGCCGTGAAGCCGACGCCGTTTCAGGAGCGCATTGCGCAACAAAACGGGCGAGCGCTCCAGGCCATTCCCGGCACGGCATTGAATGGGTATCTGACGCGACCGCCGGGTGAGGGGCCGTTCCCGGCGGTCGTCGTTCTCCATGGATGTTCGGGCCTATTCCCAACTGTAGAGAAAACCTGGTCGCAGCGGCTGTCTTCCTGGGGTTACGTCGTACTCGTTGTCGACAGCTTCAGCACGCGCGGTATTCGCGAGACGTGTGATCACGGCCTGCTCACCGATGGCAGCCTGTTTGCTGATCGCGTTTATGACGCCTACGGCGCCTTGGAGTTCCTGTCCAAATTGAGTTTCGTCGACCCGCAGCGCACAGCGTTGATGGGGTTCTCCGCCGGTGGGATCGCAACGCTCGAGGCCGTGCAACTTGGCGGCGCCGAGCGGCTGATGGATCGCAAATTCAAGGCGGCTGTCGCTTACTATCCGAATTGTTCGGCTACGAATGGCGACGTGGCGGTCCCGACATTGATCCTGATCGGCGAGCTCGACGATTGGACCCCCGCCAAAAATTGCCGGGAAATGATGGCGCAGCGCAGCGGCAAGGGCAGCGCCGTGCAGCTTGATGTCTTCAAGGGCGCTCGCCACGCCTTTGCCTCCCCGTCATTCAAGACGGGCACCGAGCAGTATGGCCACCGGGTGGAGTACAACGCAGCTGCGGCCGAAAAATCGGCAAGCGACGTCCACACGTTTTTGAAGCAGGCCTTCAGCGGATAACAGCCATAGCCCTGATCATCCGATCTCAGCGCTGCGCCTCGGTCGCCATCTTCAAAGCCAGCGCCGTCAGCACAGTGCCCATCATCCAGCGCTGGACGACCAGCCAGAACGGCCGTCCGGCGAGGAAGGTGGCGATCGAGCCCGCTGTCACGGCGATGATGGCGTTGACGGTCAGGCTGATCGAGATCTGCGTCACGCCGAGCACCAGAAGCTGCGACAGCACATGGCCCTTGGCCGGGTTGATGAACTGCGGCAAGAGCGACAGATAGAGCACCGCCACCTTCGGATTGAGCAGGTTGGTCATCAGCCCCATGACGAACAGCTTGCGCGGCCTGTCCTTCGGCAGCTCGCGCACCTGGAATGGCGAGCGGCCGCCGGGCCTTAGCGCCTGCCAGGCGAGCCACAGCAGGTAGAGCGCGCCGGCAAAGCGCAGCGCGTCATAGGCATAAGGCACGGCGAAGATCAGCGCGGTGATGCCAAAGGCCGCGGACACCACATAGAACAGGAAGCCCAGCGCCACGCCGCCCAGCGAGATCAGCCCGGCCCTCGGCCCTTGCGACAGCGAGCGCGAGATCAGATAGATCATGTTCGGGCCGGGTGTGAGCACCATGCCAAGGCAGATCAGCGCGAAGGTCAAATGGTTGGCGGCGTTGGGCATGCTCGATCTCCAGCACCTGCGGCAGGGAAGGTCCGATGCCGGCGGGTACGGACATGTGCCTTGTGCCGCGCACGAGCGCAAGGGACTTGCCGGCGCCGGTCGTTGCGCCAGGGCGGGCAGCGCCGCAGGCTTTGGTAGCCTTTCTACTCACCGACGATCGAGGCTGCCGGACGAGGCGAGGTTATAGGATCGGCATGACGAAGGACGATCTTCCACGCGCCTTTCTCCCGCCGAAATATAGTGGTGGTTCGAAGTGCGATCGAAACAAGCTTGTCGCTGCCGCCGACCTTGGATCGGACCCGCTCGATCTCGATGATGTAACCCAAGTCGGTCGTTGCGTACTCGGAAATTCGGTCGAAGCCGATAACCTCTCCGTCTCGGTAGTTGGTAGCGGCACGGTCCATCGTTTCGGCAGCCTTCTTCCATCCTTTTGCCGGCGGGCCGAATGGATTGGCGATGACGACGTCATCCCGTTGTGAGAAAAGACTTTTCAATGGTTTGGGATTGCCCTTGACGAAGGCATCCAGGGCTAAATGATCCTGCTCGATGAGTTTCGCGAGGTCTGACAGCATCTCAGCATCCTCCGATGAAGGGGAAAGAGAATACTATCTGAAATCAAGCCCCTGATCCTGCCTTTTCGCTTCTTGGCGCGCCGGCGTTAGTTTATGTCCCTTACCCCACCACGCGCAAATTCGATAGCTCGTTCGCAATCTCCTTGAAATTGTCGGACAGCGTCGCGCCGGTTGCATTCCAGAAAAGCTTGGCGGGCTTGCTGGGGTCGGCGGGATCCTTGCGGAAGCGGGAGTCGGATGAGCAGGTCTTCAGGGCGTCCATCGCCTGCTTGTCGCCGGCGTCGGTCGCGGACATGTCGAGCGCAACCGTCATCACCATGATGTTGGCCGCCTTGGCGTGGTCGCAGAGCTTGGCCATCTGCTCGTTGAGCGCGTTGGTGTAGTTGCCCGAGGAATAGTTGAACTGGCCGATGTCGCTGGAGGTGCCGCCGAACAGGCGGGTGACCGAGGTGCCTTTGTAGCCGACGCCGGTATAGCCGTAGGCCGCATAGGTCGATTTGTTGCCGGCCGGATCGGAGTTCACCGTCGAATAGGTGTTCTCGCCGTCGGTAAGCACGATGACGACCTTGTCGTTGCCGCGTTCGGTCTCCGGCCGCCCTTCGGTGAACGGCGCCCCGCTGGAAACGGTGCGCCAGCCCCAGGCCATGCCTTCCGGCACGTTGGTGTTGCCGTTGGGCTGCATCAGGTCGACAGCCGCCTTGATGGCCGCCAGCCCGTCCGCAGTGGTGACGTCGGTGAGCGGCGTGACCGGCGTCGTGGTGCAGCTATAGTTGGGACCGGCGCCCGTTGCCAGCACCGGCGCATTGATCGGCCGCGGCATGAAATATTTGGCCATGTTGGATTGGCGCGTCTTGCCGGTGGTGCTCGACGGATCGTCGTTCCACCAGCTGTTGGCGGCGCCGTAGGTCGCGGGGTTCGGCTCGTCGGGATCCTGCGTCACCTTCCAGTGGTTGCCGGGTTCGTCGGGCGCGAACATCGGCACGAACATGGTCGCCGGGTCGCCGACCCCGATGCCGGTGTTGTTCGGCCCGCCGGACGCAGGCGTATCGTCGACATTGTAAGGGTAGGGACGCACTTCGACGCAGCCCTGCCAGCTCGCGAACGGGCCGTAGGTGTCGTTGTAGTCGTATTCGTTGTGGCTTCGCTTGCAGGTGTTGTTGGACCGGTATTCGTCGCAGACGACGCGCTTGCTGCCGACGATGCGCTCGTGGCTGGTGACCACCTTCATGTCGCGATAGAGCGAAAAGCGGGTCAGTGCCTGGCCTTCCTCGGTTCCCCAGCCGGTGCCGTTCTTGTACCAGATGCCGTTGATCTTCTGGGCGTTCTTGTCGGCGGCGTTGAGTGTCGACCAGTCGAAATTCTCGTTGGCGATCGGCGACAGCCCGTAGACATCCATCCAGGAGGCGTTGTCGTTGTCCGGCCCGAGATTGACCGAAGCCGCGAAGGGCACCAGGCTGAACTGGACCGGCTTGTCGATCTGCTTGATCTGCGCCGCCTGCTGCGCAAGCGTGTCGACCAACTGCTTGGCGGCCTGTTTGAGCAGGTCGATGCGCTTCTGCCCCGTGCCGGATCCTTTCGTCGACATCGAGCCCGAATTGTCGAGCACCATCGCCACTTCCAGTGTGTTCTTCAAGCGCACCTGTGACTTCATCTCGAGCTCAACGGGCTTTTTCGCGTCGACTTCGTCGACGCCAACGAGCATTGCCGAAGCCGGATAGAAATAGGGATGGTAGGTAAGCGTGGCGCTCATTGTCAGCAAGCCGCCGCCGGCCTGGCTGGTGGGTAGGGTGATGTTGAGCGCTACGTCCGCGGGGTCGATGGTGTTGAGGTTGGCGTTGAAGAAGTCGACGGCATAAGCCTTGATCTGGTCGTCGGTGGCGCCCTCCGCCAACCGCCTCGCGGCGGCAAAGTTCGCCGCATCGAGCGCATTCAGCACCATCTGCTTTTGGCGGTTGAGTTCGGTGAAATCGACTGCGATTGCCAGGGCGCCCATCAGCGGCACCATGGCGATCGCCGTCACCAGGGCATAATTGCCACGCCGGTCGCGGCAAAAGCGAAGCCAGAATTCGCGCATCTTCGGCAAGCGGCCCTGCATGTGCTTCACTGCGTCATCACCGTCTCGGATGGCCGTTTGTTGAAGGCGCATTTGCCGGTCACGGTGTAGAAGAAGTCGGCATTGGAGACCGGCGCCGGCACCGCGTTGCCACCGTCCTCCCATGCCTGGTAGCTGGTCTCGCCGCAAGGCACGACGCTAAAGATGTCGACCTTCTGCCCGGTCGCGATCTCGGGCATATCGGTCTGGCTGGTGCCGATATAGAGCCGGTTCGAGGTGGTGGCATCATTCGACTGCAGCGTCTGCGGATTGCCCGAGGGCACCTTCATCTGCAGATAAAGCTGGTTCATCTGGCTGACGTCGATGGCGGCGCCAGGGCCATTGGCCGGGTAGGTGGTGGTCGTGCAGGTGGTGTTGAAGTAGATCGTCTTGTTGGTTCTGGTGTCCTTGGTGCTGCCGGGGATCGATCCCGCCACCGGATTGGTGAACGCGGTGGTCGAGCCTGTCGTCGTGCACGCCTGCTGCTGGACCTTCGTCTCTGTGCTTCCATTCACCGTGTAGACGGTAGTGGTTCCATAGCCCTTCGGCTCGCCCACCGTGTAGGTGTTTTTGCCGGATGTGTAGCTGAATTTGTAGTTGCTGTAGGTGTAGTCGATCCTCATCAGACTCTGTGCGTTCGTCTGGCCGAACTGGGTGCCGTAGAGATACATGGTCTTGTTCCAGTAGCCCGACACTTTCGACACCTTGAAATCGGCCTGCACCAGCGCTGGCGTCTTGCGCACCGAGGAGCCGACGCCGATCTGCACGGAATCGATCTTCGCTATTCCCATGAAAGTGGTCGGCATCGGATAGCTTGCTGTGGCGCTGAAGGCCGCCGTGCCGTCGGCGGCGACATCGACGCTCTTCAACGTCACTGTTCCCAGCCCGCTATTGGCCGCATAGGCATCCTGCAACGCCGCCTGGCGGGCTGCCTTCGTGGTCGTGGTGTCCATGGTGGTGATCGATAGGATCGCGGCGTCTAGCGCGCTTTGCATGTTGCTCCTAGTCGTCACCGCCGAGGTGTAGTCGACGGAGAAGCCGATTGCGAGCAGCAGCGACATCATTACCATGACAACGATAGGCATGAGTGAGCCGTCGCCGGAGCGAAGGAATTGCCTGATCGTTCCAGCGGCTCTGCGGGCCGGCGGGGCGTAGTTGCCCCGCTTGTCGCCTATAAATCTGCCGATCATTGCGCTCAGCCCCCGCAAAAGACCCATACCGGTATACGACCATGGTCCTAGTTCGGTGCTACCATGGTCATATATCCTTAAATTTCAGCTTGCTCGAAACGTTCAAGCACGCACCGCCATTTTGACGGCGCGTTAACCCTGCGCTTCCGAGCGGGCGTGCTCGCGGCTCGTCCCGGCGGTGATGGCGAAAGCTGGTGACAGGATGGAGCGCTTCGGTTATGCGGGACCGGCCATGGCGGCCTCCGAACCAAAAAGGATGGCTGTCGCGGCTTTGCCTAGACCAGTCTCAGGATAACGGCATGGCGGATTCGCCAAACATCATCGCTTCGCTCACCGATCTGACGGAAAACTACGCGGCCATCCTGTGCGACGTATGGGGCGTGGTGCACAATGGCGAATGGCACTTCCCCGTCGCCGCGGAGGCGCTTGCCCGGGCGCGCGCGGCAAAAGTGCCGGTAGTGCTGATCACCAATTCGCCGCGGCGCAGCGCCGACGTCGTTGCGCAGATGCATGCGATCGGCGTTCCGGCAGATGCCTATGACCGTGTCGTCACCTCGGGCGACGTCACGCGCGACTTGATCGCCGAGGGTCCGAGAAAGATCTTCCACATCGGGCCCGAGCGCGACTTCACCCTCTATGACGGCTTGGACGTCGAACTCGTGGAGGAATTCGAAGCGTCCGGCGTCGTCTGCACCGGGTTCTACGACGACGAGGTGGACAAGCCCGCCGAATACGCGGAACTGCTGCAGCGGCTGCGTGCCCGCAACCTGCCCTTCATCTGCGCCAACCCCGACATTCTGGTCGAGCGCGGCGAGCGCACCATCTGGTGTGCCGGCGCGCTGGCGCGCGACTACGCGCAGCTTGGCGGCCGCACGCTGATCGCCGGCAAGCCTTTCGCGCCGATCTACAACCTCGCCATGAAGGAGGTCGCCACCGTCATTGACGTCTGGGACGTCGAAACCTTCGACAGCGAGTTGCGCGGCGACCTCGACGCCCACATCGATGTCTG
>NZ_RZSF01000306.1:0-8147 GCF_004023325.1 Mesorhizobium sp. M1A.F.Ca.ET.072.01.1.1
ACACACCGTCGGTCGCGATGAGCTTGAAGCGCCTTCCTTCCGCCTTCTTCAACTCCTCTTCCAGCGCGGCCATGTCGTTGTTTGCATAGCGGAAGCGCTTCGCCTTGGAGAGTCGCACGCCGTCAATGATCGACGCGTGGTTCAGCGCATCGGAAATGATGGCGTCCTCCTCGCCGAGCAGGGCTTCGAACAGCCCCCCGTTGGCGTCGAAGCAGGACGAGTAAAGAATCGTGTCTTCCATCTTGAGGAATGACGAGATGCGCGATTCGAGCTGCTTGTGCTCTTCCTGAGTGCCGCAGATGAAGCGCACCGAGGCCATGCCGTAGCCGTAGCGGTCGAGCGCAGCCTTGGCCGCGTTCCGCAGCTCTTCATTGTCTGCGAGGCCAAGATAATTGTTGGCACAGAGATTCAGGACCTTCCCGCCATCGGTGAGTTCGATCTCGGATGACTGCGGTGAGGTGATGACGCGCTCGGATTTGTAGAGACCCGCGGATTTTAGCCCAACCAGTTCCGCAGACAAATGGGCAATCAAAGCGTTCGTCATCGGCAACTCCACTGGAATGGCATCGGGTACGCAAGCCGCATCACCATGCCGAAGAAGCGACGAGTCGTCGCCTCGTTGAGGTAAGCGTCCTCGGTGTATCGCGCGAGCTGAGCGGCGCAGAACGTCGCCGTACCACCATCGATCGCGCGCTCGAGTTTCAGGAGTTGGATGACGACGAGCCAGTAACCAAGCCGCTCGCCAACTTGCGGTCGCATTGGCTCATTTCCGATCACGGATAGCTGACAGGAGTTGACCATGCCGGATCATCGTGCTTTTGCCAGTAGCGATCCATTAGCTGACATGTGATGGGTCCGACCTGCCCGTTAGCGATCTCAGTGTCGTCGATGCGCGTCACGGGCATAATGCCGCCGGCAGTCGATGTGATGAACACTTCGTCAGCCTCTTTGATCTCGGCACGACCAACATCTATGGCCGTGGCCAACAACCCAATCTCGGCGCACAGATCGAAGACAGTACGGCGTGTAATGCCAGGTAACACTCCAAAAGCGGGCGTCTTCAAGGACCCGTCCTTTACAATGAACACATTGAAGCCCGGCCCCTCCGCGATGTGGCCATTGGTATCGAGAATCAGCGCTGTCTCTGCTCCCATGTCGTAAGCATCGAAAAGGCCCTTCACGAGATCGAGCCAATGATAGTTCTTGATCGAGGGATCGACCGATTTGGGCGGGATGCGTACTGTCTCGCTGATCGCGACGTGCAAGCCTCTTTCTAGCTGTTCCTTGTTGGCGACCGACCCAAATGGGACTGCAAACGCCATGAAGCGATTTTCCGCTTGCCGGGGATCGCGGCTGAATGTCGGCGACGAACCGCGCGTGCAGATCATCTCTACATACGCCGATCTGTGGCCCGACAAAGCGACGCAATTTTGCAGGATCGATGCTATTTCCTCGCAATCATAGGGCAAATTCATGCGTAGACGTTCAACGCCATCTAAAAACCGGTCGAGATGCAAATCCAGCCGGAAGAACCTGCCGTTCCATACGTGCACGGTGTCGTAAGTCGCGTCGGAGTGCAGAAAACCCCAATCGAGCAGGGAGATCTTGGCCTCAGACATTGGTAGGTATTGCCCATCCATGAAAGCGACACCGTGAGGATAAGGCCGTTTATCAATGTGACGATCAACTACAGATGGAAGTCTAGGTAAGAGCTGTGTCATCGGATTCGCCATTCTTTCCCAATGGGTCAGTTGTTTTGCCTGCGCGGAACGATTTGGCAAACCCACTGTCCCGACGCAAAATCGACTGCGTCCCATTAATCGCACGCTTCTTTAGAGGGAAAAGACCAATCCCTTGGTGGTCACGCAATGGACGCGTCAAAAAACGGACCAGGGTGACGGCTTCAACGAACCCCGCTCGGGGTTATAGCGTAACGCGGGGCTCGAACTTAACACGATCAAGCGCAATCATGCTCCGGAATTTTCGGACATTCGGGTTCGTGTAGAGCTTGGTTTTGACGAAGACGTCAAAAGCCTCGACGTCCTCAACCGTCACGATCAGGACGAAATCAGCGTCGCCGGTCACCATATAACACTGACTAACTTCTTTGGTCGCCCGCATTGCTCGCTTGAAATCATCGACCAAATCGAGACGCTCACGGTCCAGCTCCACCGTAACGACGATGGTGAGCGATTTGCCGACAGCTTTTGGATCTACTAGCGAGATATCCGCTACAATCACGCCGTCCGAACGCAGCTTGTTCACCCGACGCATGCATGACGCGGCCGAGGAACCGACGAGCTCCGCGAGTTCGGCAAAGGAGAGCCGGTTGTTCTTTTGTAGAACCGTGAGTATCCGTCGATCTAGGTCGTCCATGACTGGTCTTCTATGATTTGATGCCCAATAATCGCCCGAACTGCCGTCATATTTATTGCAGCTCATGCGGTAAAATGAAACAGCCCAATCAATATGGGCCAACCTGCGGCTACAATCAGCGATCTATGGCGCGCCGCAGGGGTCACGTGAGTGCTGCTGTTCGCTCCACCTTCCCCATCGCATCACGATTACGTTGTTGGATGCTGATAGGAACGGTTGGTCGCTCATCAGGCAACCTCGCGATTGAATTGAATCAGTTTAAGAGCTGATCGGGCGTTGGTCCCGCGCCACCATGACGACTGCCAAGGTCGCTTCCCCCACGAGGGGCCCGCATTAGACCTGCGGCGTTGAGGTGGCCGGGAGCTCCAGACGGCTACAGGAAGATGTGCCACGGACATTTAGGCCAAGATGCGTCCAGAGCGCCGATTGATGAGCATCCCGTGCGGGCTCCCGGCACCGGGCACCATACCCTAGTTCCCTGAGGAGCATCCATACCATTTTCGTCGGTCTCGACTGGGGCGGATCGAGCCATGCCGTCTGTGTCGTCGACACTGCCGGCAAGACCCTCGAGCACTTTGCCGTCGCAAACGATCGGGACGGACTTGCCGAACTCGTGGCCCGCCTGCGCCGGCAGTCGCCTGCCCGGCGAGACGCCGATCGCCATCGAGCGGCCCAGTGGACTTCTCGTTGACGTGCTGATCGAGGCCGAGTTCGTCGTCACCCCGGTTCATCCCAATGTTGTCAAGGCGTGCCGGCCTCAGTACCGCGCCCTCGCCGCCAAGAGCGATCCCGGCGATGCCTACATTCTCGCCACATCATGCGTACGGACGGCCACTGGCTGGCGCCGCTCAGGCCACCTGTCGACGCCGTCAAGGCGCTGCAATCTCGCCGAGATATTCCACCGACCCGGAGCGTCCGCTCTCCGCCACCGCGACCGAAATCCGCTGTTGTAAATATCCAAATCCACAAATCTGGTCTGTTCCAGATGGCCCGTCTCCTATACATGAGGCACTGCGCAGGCCAGCCGGCTAGCCGTCATACCGTTGCATATCGGATGACGGGCCTGCATGAAGATCCGATCATGGCGGCACCGGAGCAGTGAGAGCCGGCCGCTCAGCTCCGCTTTTGGGCTGGCCTGAACCATACGCCACGCCGCGCCTACCCGCCGCCGAGCCTGATTGGCGTCCCGTCGGCACGCCAGCACGCGGCGCCAGTCATCTTGCCGTCCGCGTCGAACTGAATCGCGCTCATGCCGCATCCAACGCTGTTAACCGACGCCACGTCGTGACCGCGGTCGCGCAACGCCGCGAGCACGCCTTCCGGTACCGATGCCTCGACTTTCACCCACATAGCCCCGCGTCCAGATCCGGGGCGCCTCCGCCGCCTCCTGCACATTCATGCCATGACCGATCAGGTTCGACAGTGCTTGCCTTACCGAGGGGAACATGCGCAGCGCCAGGCAACCCGATCGCGTAGCGTAGCTTGCCATCGCGCAGCACCATCACCGGAGACATCGACGAGATCACGCGCTTGCTGGGTTCGACCGAGCTGGCGCGGCCTGGATGCGGATCAAACGAGGACATGTAGTTGTTCGGAATCATGCCGGTGCCTGGCACGATGTAGCCAGCGCCGAAAAGGTAGTTGATCGACTGGGTGCTGGCAATGACGTTGCCGAACCCGTCCGCAACTGTAAGATGAGTGGTATGCGCACCTTCGCTAGGTGCCACCGGTGCGCTCCACGACTGGGCGCGGTTCATGTTGATGCGAGCCCGCCGCTCCGCTGCACAGTCCTTGGACACCAGCTTGCCGATCGCCTCCGGGACGGACGCCGCGTCGGCGGACGCCCCTGCCCTATCGGCGAAAGCGATCTTCAGCACTTCTGCCAGCAGACGCAGTATCTCCGGACGCGAAGCCGAGCGTTCCGATATCATAGCCCTCCAAAATATTCAACGTCTGAATAATGTGCAGAGGACCGAACGATGGCGTCGGCGGCCCGACGACCTCATAGCCGCGATAGAGCCCGCGCAGCGGCTCGTGATCTATTGTGCCATAGCCAGTCAGGTCATCGAGTGTCAGAAAACCCTGTTCCTGCGCCATGTGCTCCGCAAGGTGACGTCCCAGTTCGCCGCCATACAGTATGTCCGGCCCCTTGCGCGCTATTGACCTCAGCGTCTCGGCATAATCGCCGTTGATCAGGCGGCTTCCGGGTTGGATCGGCATGCCGCCGGGCAGGTACAGTTTGGCGATATCCGCATCGCGCGCGAGATCGGCCGCCGCGTCACAGACGCATTCCTGTAGATAGGGGGTCACACGAAGCCATGCGAGGCGTGTCGAATCGCAGGCTCAGTGACGTCGGTCAAAGAGAACTTGCTGAACCGACGCAGCGCCTCGCACCAGCTCACCAGCTCAGCAAATTGCCGGGAGCGGCGACCGCCGTGGGGCCGATGGCGTTGCGGCGGCCAATCGCGTCCGTCGTGCCGGCGGCGGCCTTGGGATCAGGGCTTGTAGACGGTCGGGCCAGTCGCGAGCGGTGCGGTGCTCATGCCGTCGAGCACGTGATGCGTGCCATTTGCGAGGCGGATATGCGCTATGCCGCCACCCAGCACCCCCACCATCATCGCCTCGACGACCGAAAGAGTGAACAAGGCCGCGATGGCAGCGTCGATCGCGTTGCCGCCCGCTTTCGCAACATAAACACCTTCAGGCGCTTGGGCGCCCGTCAATGAGTTCTCTCACCCTCTTTTTGCGGTGCATCTCGGCGCGCGCCCAGCGTTCCCGTATGTCCGCGCACTTCAGCTGCGTGTCCTGAAAGAGCGTTTTTGCTACAGAAACCTGGTCCTCGGTTGATCTTTTCCCGGGTCCTCCTCCGAACTGCAGAGCGTCCCTGCATTCTTCGAGACTCGCCGGTAGAACATCAGCGAGGTGGCTGGCTAGTTCGCTTCGGCGCTGTGTGACACAGCTATCCTGAGACAGGCGCTGGGCGATCTCACCAATTTGTGTGTGGGCCTTCCTGAAAGGAAGGCCTTGCGACGCCATTCGTTCGGCGGCAACGGCCGTCATCGATGAGCCGTCCTCAAGGTTTTCACGCATCGACCTCACGTCGAAAGACATGAACTTCACGATGAGCGATGTGAGGGTTATGGCCCGCTTAAGGGCATCTTCCGCAAGTCTCAGAGGCGAGCAACCGTAGTTGCTTGCCTCGATCGAGTTGCTGAAAGGCGATTTGCAAGTAGCCGTTGCCGCAGAAACATACGCGCCGATTACGGTGCTTGCCGATCCCTTGATGTGTTCAAGCAGAAAAGGGTTCTTCTTTTGGGGAAGCATGGAAGAGCCGCCGGCAAGATTGTGAGGAATGTCGATGAGAGCGAACTCCCGCGTCGTCCAAACCTGCAGGTCCTGTGCTACACGACTGAGCAAGATTGAAACGCCAGCGAAGACTGAAAGCCCCTGCAGGTGGTGATCGCGGCTCGCGACCGCGTCAAGTGAGTTGAACGACGGCAGTTCGAATCCCAGAAGACTTGCGGTTTGCAGGGGATCTATAGGAATGCTGGTGCCTCCGCCCGCCCCCGCCCCCATAGGGCAATTCTTGATGTCTTCCAGGAGGTGATGGAGGCGCTGACGCTCGCGCCCCAGAGCGAAGAAGACGCCAAGCAAGTAGTGCCCTGGCGACCCAGGGAGTGCGATCTGGTATTGACTGTACAGTGGAGCCACAAGTCTCGATGCTTCCTCCACTCGCTGAAGCAGGGCATCTTGTGCGATTCCAACCTGTTGGGAGATGGAACACGCGGCCTCCCGCAGAGCCAGGAGAGAAATGGTCGCGTTCAAGTCGTTGCGGGACCTCGCAAGGTGCAGCCAGCCGGCCTTTTCTGTGCCAGCTCTGACGGCAAGTTCGGCCTCATAGGCAAGATATAGGCCACGCGGCGCATCGCGGCCCTCCAAAGACTGAAAGCCCTCGTCCTGAAGGTCCAAGATGTGCTTGAGGAGGTCGGCAGCGGCTGTTTGGCTGATCAAGCCCTCCTCGGTGAGCATCACTAGATGTGCTTCGTCTATGGCCGTCTGGTACTGCAAAAGGCGGCCGTCGCGCGAAAGTTCGATCGGGGGAGCGAGCAACTTCATCGCTTCAGGATGTAGGTTCCACGTGCCCTCGGTTGCCCCAGCGACTTGCTTGTTGTCCGATTCGCCAGCAGGCGTCTCGATATCGATCACAATGGAATCGATCATCCGTTCAGCCGCCGCGGCGGCGGCATTGAGTTCATCGGCGACGCCTACGGCGTAGGCTACTCGGTCTCTAAAGTCGCCATTTATTTGAACTTCCTGCCCCTCAGATTTCAGTAACCCCGCCTGGGGCACAGTCGGGTCTGGATTTCGAGAAAAGCCCAGGCGTTTGAGCTTACCGGCCTTATGAACAAGTTGGAAACGGATGGCTCCCGCCCTTGCGCTCGCCCGTTGAGGCGTAAACCCTTCTCCCGCGTAAAGTCTAATCACCATGTCAAGGATTGACGTGCCCAAGGCGTGCGAGAGCATGACTGGAATCATTCCTCCAGCCAGCCTAGGATTGACCTCAATTATGACGGGGCCCGACTCCGCTGTCACGAACTCTACATGAGCCGGTCCGAAGTCCAAGCCCAGAGCCGATACCGCTCGCGCAGCAAAAGAAGCCAATTCCTTGAGGGACGGCTCCGGTAGCGGGGCCGGGAAGTCGTGCCCTGTCTCGACGAAGCAGGGAGCTGGCCCCTTGTGCTTGGCAAGAATCCCAAGGCAACGCAGCGTCCCATCGTAAGCCATTATCTCTGCAGAGTATTCTTTACCCTCTATGTATTGCTGGATCAGGATGTCGGGGCTGCGCAGATCCACTTGATCGAGCAGTGCGCCCCTTGCACTCTCAAACGCCTTGATGGCGGCTGCGGCACTATCGCACAACCTCACGCCGCTACTACCACTGCCGGACACTGGCTTGACGACGACGGGCAGAGTAGCTTGGGCAAGAATGTTCTCCACGTCCATGACGGAGGAGGCCAGCCGAGTTTCCGGTATTGTTATTGATTGTCGCTGCAACTCGGCCGCTTGCGTCCATTTGTTCCGGCAGGTAGCTATAGCGTCCGGATTCGCTGCTGGTAGCCCCATTGCGGTCGCGACACGTGACGCTGCTTCCACAAAATAATCCGACGATGAATATACTCCGGCCAGCCTTTTTAAGTTGGCAGCGACCCCAATGAGTTCATCCGGACTACGCGTTTCAGCTTCGATAACGTGAGCGACGGGGTCCTTTAGAAATGGATAGCGTGCAGGATTGCGCGTAACGAGGTAAGGCTCAAAGCCTAGAACTCGGGCCTGCTTCATCAATAGTTCGCCAGTGCCCGTCGTGTTGCTTTCGACGAAAAGGAAGCTACCTCGGTTCATCATGAATCGTCCTCCAGCACGTTTAGAACAGCTTCCCGGCTTCTCCGCCTCCAAAGATATCGGTTCCATGGAGGGAGGGCGGTCGAAGGGTGATTTTCGGTGGCCGGCGCGTCCAGCGATACATTTTTATTTAGACATGCGTTCTGTTTTTTGAGCCACTCGGGGTCGTATGCAGCTTCGACGTAGCGGTGGCCTTCATCAGGACATATGACGACTACGGTCTCTTCTGGATACTGCCGGGCGCGCCAGCGCCCCACGATGTAGCTCGCTCCGGAGGTCGGACCGGCGAAAACGGCGTGCCGCTCGTGGAGGGTTCGCGTTGCGGCAAATGCGAGCGGAGCCGAGATGAGATGTACCTCGTCATACAGTTC
>NZ_RZSF01000307.1:0-8107 GCF_004023325.1 Mesorhizobium sp. M1A.F.Ca.ET.072.01.1.1
CGTCGCCCGCGACGGTCAGCGGCTGCCGGCGATAATCGATGCGCTCGCCTTTGCCGCTCCCGGCCTTCCGGTTCTGGAACTGCCTGCCTGGGACTGCCTGCCTTACGATCGTGTCTCGCCGGGCGCGGATGCCGCCGCGCGGCGGCTCGACGCGCTCTCCGCCATCATTGCGCTGGCGAAAAAGCCGCACCGCGCGGTGATCCTCACGACGGCCAATGCGCTCTTGCAGCGCATTCCGCCGGCCGAACTGATCGAGGCGCAGACCTTCCATGCCAAGCCCGGCAACCAGATCGACATGAACGTGCTGATCGCGCGGCTGGAGAATTCCGGTTTCGAGCGCGTGCCGACCGTGCGCGACGTCGGCGAGTTCGCGGTGCGCGGCGGCATTCTCGACCTCTTCGCGCCCGGCTGGAGCGAGGCGCTGAGGCTCGACTTCTTCGGCGACACGCTGGAATCGATCCGCGTCTTCGACGTGGCGACCCAGCGCACGACCGGCCAGCGCAAGTCGATGGCGTTGCAGGCGATGAGCGAGGTGGCGTTGACGCCGGAAACGATCAGCCGCTTCCGCCGCTCCTATATCGAAGCCTTCGGTGCGCCGTCGCGCGACGATGCGCTTTATGCAGCCGTCAGCGAAGGACGGCGCTTTGCCGGCATGGAGCACTGGCTGCCCTTCTTCTACGAGCGGCTGGAGACGGTGTTCGACTATCTGCCGGACGCGCCTGTCATCTTCGATCATCTCGCGCATGAGGCGCTGGCCGAGCGCCATACGCTGATCCTCGATCACTATGAGGCGCGGCGGAAGCAGGCTGACGGCGCGCTGAAGGATGCTGTGCCCTATAAGCCGGTGGCACCGGATCTGCTCTATCTCTCGCCGGAAAATCTCAAAGCCTCGCTCGGACCGCGCGAGGACATTGATTTCACGGTCTTCGACGCACCCGATGTCGGCGGCAAGAAGGTCTTCCATGCGGGCTCGCGGCAAGGCCGCAGCTTCGCCGAGGAGCGCGCCGACCCGAACAGCAATGTCTTCGACGTGGTGGTGAAGCATATTGCCGACGAGCGCGCCGCGCGCCGCCGCGTCATCGTCGCCGGCTGGACCGAGGGCTCGCTCGACCGCCTCGGCCAGATCCTCGCCGAGCATCATCTCGGCAACCTGAAACCGGTGGCGACTCTTTCCGAGGTCGAAAAGCTCGAGCCGGGGCAGGCCGGTCTTGCCGTGCTGCCGCTCGAATCCGGCTTCGAGACCGACGGCATGGTCGTCGTCGCCGAACAGGACATTCTAGGCGACAGGCTGATCCGCCGCTCCAAGCGCAAAAAGCGTGCCTCCGACTTCATCGCCGAAGCGTCGTCGCTGTCATCCGGCGACATCGTCGTTCACGCGGACCACGGCATCGGCCGTTTCGTCGGTCTGCGCACCATCGAAGCGGTCGGCGCACCGCATGACTGCCTCGAAATCCACTATGCCGGCGACGACCGGCTGTTCCTGCCGGTCGAAAACATCGAGCTCCTGTCGCGCTACGGTTCGGATTCGGCGGAAGCGCCGCTCGACAAGCTCGGCGGCGGCGCCTGGCAGGCGCGCAAGGCGCGGCTGAAGAAGCGGCTGCTCGACATGGCCGGGCAATTGATCCGCATCGCCGCCGAGCGGCAGATGCGCGCAGCACCCGCCATGATTCCGGCCGACGGCCTTTATGGCGAGTTCGCGGCGCGCTTTCCCTATGAAGAAACCGACGACCAGCAGACGGCGATCGATTCCGTCATGGACGATCTCGGCGCCGGCAAGCCGATGGATCGGCTGGTTTGCGGCGACGTCGGCTTCGGCAAGACGGAAGTGGCGCTGCGCGCCGCCTTCATCGCGGCGATGGAAGGGTTCCAGGTCGCCGTCGTGGTGCCGACGACGCTGCTGTCGCGGCAGCACTTCAAGACCTTCTCGCAACGCTTTTCCGGCCTGCCGATCCGCGTCGCGCAGGCATCGCGCCTGGTCGGCTCCAAGGAACTGGCCGAGACCAAGAAGGGCGTCGCCGACGGCACGGTCGACATCGTCGTCGGCACGCACGCGCTGCTCGGTAGCTCGATCTCCTTCAAAAATCTCGGCCTGCTGATCATCGACGAGGAGCAGCATTTCGGCGTCAAGCACAAGGAGCGGCTGAAGGAGCTCAAGAACGACGTGCATGTGCTGACACTTTCGGCGACGCCGATTCCGCGCACGCTCCAGTTGGCGCTGACCGGTGTTCGCGAGCTGTCGCTGATCGCCACCCCTCCGGTCGACCGCATGGCGGTGCGCACTTTCATCTCGCCCTTCGATCCGCTGGTCATCCGCGAGACGCTGCTGCGCGAGCGCTACCGCGGCGGCCATTCCTTCTATGTCGTGCCGCGTATCAGCGATCTTGCCGAAATCCATGATTTCCTGAGAGAATCCGTGCCGGAGCTGAAAGTAGCGGTCGCCCACGGCCAGATGCCGGCTGGTGAACTCGACGACATCATGAACGCCTTCTATGACGGCCAGTACGACGTGCTTCTGTCGACGACCATCGTCGAATCCGGCCTCGACATTCCGACCGCCAACACGCTGATCATCCACCGAGCCGATATGTTCGGTCTGGCCCAACTCTATCAGTTGCGCGGCCGCGTCGGCCGGTCGAAGGTGCGAGCCTATGCGCTGTTCACGCTGCCGGCCAACCGCAAGCTCACCGATACGGCCGAGCGCAGGCTCAAGGTGCTGCAGTCGCTCGATACGCTCGGCGCTGGTTTCCAACTTGCCAGCCACGACCTCGATATCCGCGGCGCAGGCAATCTCCTCGGCGAGGAACAATCCGGCCACATCAAGGAGGTCGGTTTCGAGCTCTACCAGCAGATGCTGGAGGAAGCGGTGGCCGAAGTGAAGGATTCCGGCGAAGTGCTGGATGGCGGCTGGTCGCCGCAGATCGCGGTGGGCACCGCGGTGATGATCCCGGAGAGCTATGTGCCGGACCTGCAGCTCAAGATGGCGCTCTACCGCCGCCTTGGCGACTTGGAGACCACCGAGGAGATCGACGGCTTCGGCGCCGAGCTGATCGACCGCTTCGGGCCGCTGCCGGAAGAAGTGACGCATCTGTTGAAGATCGTCTTCATCAAGGCGCTTTGCCGCAAGGCCAATGTCGAGAAGCTCGATGCCGGCCCCAAGGGCGTCGTCATCCACTTCCGCAAGCGCGAATTCCCCAATCCGGTCGGACTGGTCAAATTCATCGGCGAGCAGGGCTCGCTGGCCAAGATCAGGGCCGACCACAGCGTCGTCTTCATGCGTGACTGGCCGAATGCCGAGAAGCGGCTGGCCGGCTCGGCTGTTGTCATGACTCAATTGGCGCGGCTGGTCGACAAAGCTGCCTGACGCCTTCACACCGGCATCCGAGCAGTTCAAGGCATTCGCCACTGCTGAAATTCCCGGCTAGAATAGAAAATCGGCTTCGTGTAAGGAGCCGCGACCTCTGATTGGGGTGGGAATGGCGGGCGAGACCGCTCGCCAGTTTGTTTTGACGCAATTCCGGACGTAAACCGTTCACAGTTTTCCTGGAATTGCTCTGAAGAGTTTTGGGTGCAGCGATGACAAAATGGTCGCCGAATTCGTGGAGAGCAAAGCCGATCAAGCAGGTTCCGGCCTATCCGGACCTTGCGGCGCTGGAGGCCACGGAAGCCCGGCTCACCACCTATCCGCCGCTGGTGTTTGCCGGTGAAGCGCGCAAGCTGAAGAAGCAACTGGCGGCGGTCGCCGCCGGCGAGGCCTTCCTGCTCCAGGGCGGCGACTGCGCCGAGAGCTTTGCCGAGCATGGCGCCGACAACATCCGCGACTTCTTTCGCGTCTTCCTGCAGATGTCGGTGGTGCTCACCTTCGCCGGCGCGCAGCCGGTGGTGAAGGTCGGCCGCGTCGCCGGCCAGTTCGCCAAGCCGCGCTCCTCCGACAGCGAGACCAAGGCCGGCGTGACGCTGCCGAGCTATCGCGGCGACATCATCAACGGCATCGAGTTCGACGCCGCGTCGCGCATCCCGGATCCCGCAAGGCAGGAGATGGCGTATCGCCAGTCGGCGGCGACCCTCAATCTCCTGCGCGCCTTCGCGCAAGGCGGCTATGCCAGCCTGGAGAACGTGCATCGCTGGATGCTGGGCTTCGTTGCCGACAGCCCGCAGGGCGAGAAATACGAATCGCTCGCCAACCGCATCACCGAGACGATGGATTTCATGCGCGCGGTGGGCATCACGTCGGAAACCAATTTCGCGCTGCGCGAGACCGATTTCTACACCAGCCATGAGGCGCTGCTGCTCGGCTACGAGGAGGCGCTGACCCGCGTCGATTCGACTTCCGGCGATTGGTACGCGACTTCGGGCCATATGATCTGGATCGGCGACCGCACCCGCCAGCCCGACCATGCGCATGTCGAATATTGCCGCGGCATCGAGAATCCGCTCGGCCTGAAATGCGGTCCGTCGCTGACGCCGGACGGCCTGCTGGAGCTTATCGACCTGCTCAACCCCGAGAATGAGCCCGGACGGCTGACGCTCATCGCGCGGTTCGGCTCCGACAAGGTCGCCGAGCATCTGCCGAAGCTGGTGCGGGCGGTGAAGAAGGAGGGCCGCAACGTGGTGTGGTCTTCCGACCCGATGCATGGCAACACGATCGAGGCGGCCGGCTACAAGACGCGGCCGTTCGACCGTATCCTGAAGGAAGTGCAGACCTTCTTCGAGGTGCACCGCGCCGAAGGCACGCATCCGGGCGGCATCCATGTCGAGATGACCGGCAAGAACGTCACCGAGTGCACCGGCGGCGCCCGGGCCATCACGGCGGAAGACCTGCAGGACCGCTATCACACCCATTGCGATCCGCGCCTCAATGCCGACCAGGCGATCGAACTGGCCTTCCTGGTCTCGGATCTGCTCAAGAAAAGCCATACGATCCAGCACAAGCAAGCCGCCAACGCCTAAGCCGCTTGCCAGCGATCGAACCGGGGCGTCGGACAAAGTCCGACGCCCTTTTCGTTTGGGCCGATCCTGCGAGGCGCCGGCCGCCGAAACCTTACGAAAATTTATAGTTACGCGACCATCGCAAGACCAAGATTGAGGTGGAGGTGTCGCCCGCGGTCGAAAACCGCGCACACGACACAGGTCCCCCCATGCGCCACGAGCATGCCATCGTTCATCACCGCCGATCGACTTCTGGTCGGCGCGGGCGGCGGTGCTTGTCGTCATCTGCCTGCAGCTTCTGGTCATCAACGACCTGTCCTTCGGTCCGCGCTGGCTCGCGCCCGCGATCGAGGCGGCGCTGCTCGTGCCTTTGTCGATCGCAACGGCCTGGACGCAAATGGCGACTCAGAAGGCCGTCGATCACGAGCATTGGTATGCGATCAGCCGGTTTCGCGTCTTCATCCGCCGTACCGCCTTGGTCATGACCGGCGTCATCAGCATCATGAATTGCGGCTCGCTGGTCTTTCTGGTCCAGAAGCTGCTGGCAGGCCATGCCGGCGCCGGCACGACGCTGCTTGTCGACGCGCTCAACATCTGGGTCACCAACGTCATCGTCTTCGCGCTGTGGTTCTGGAGCACCGACCGCGGCGGCCCGCCGACCTGCGGCCTGGTCAAGCGCGCGCATGCCGATTTCCTGTTCCCGCAGATGACGCTGTCCGATCGCGAGATCCGCGACTGGCTGCCCGGCTTTGTCGATTACGTGTTCCTGGCCTTCACCAATGCGACGGCGTTCTCGCCGACCGACACATTGCCGCTCACTCAGCGCGCCAAGCTCCTGATGATGGCCGAGGCAATGATCTCGCTGCTGACGATCGCGCTGGTCGCCGCGCGTGCGGTCAACATTCTGGCTTAACTAGCGCCCGCGCTCCCAGCGCATATTCGCCAGCCTCGGATCGACGAAGCCCGTCCTTGCGAATTCCAGCCGCCTGTCTGGAAATTCGCAGATTGCCTGGACCCCGAACGAGCCGATGCGGATGCGCCAGGTATGAGGCTCCAGCGGCTTGGCCTTGGCAAAACCGCTGCACGTCAAGAGCGCGATGTTGGCGCCCTTCGGATCGCGCGCCGAGCGGTAGCGGATAGCCTGCATCCCCGCCTCGCGCGCCACGTCGGCGATGGCCTGGCAGGCGGCATAGTCAGTCGGATCCGTCCAAGCCTTCTCGTCGCGGTCGAGCGGCGGCCGCGTGAGGTCGACGGCCTTCTCGCATTTGATCGCCGCGGCAAAGGCGGTATATTCGGCCGCGTCGTTCGGCCATTGCGTCTGCGGTGATTCCGCAAAGAACAGCAAGCGGTAGAAGGCCATTTCCGCCACTGCCGTCAGCACCGTCTCGGCGGCGTAGTAGACGCCCTTGGTCTTGCCGGCGCGGCGGAAGCGCGAGCCGTACGGATAAATCGAGCCGTAGCGGAAGGGCGTCGCCAGAAGATAGTGAAGATGGCGGCATTCCAGCGGGATCCGCGGCTTGCTTTCCTCGATGAGGTCTTCGAGCAGGCCCTGCTCGTCGAGCCTGTCGACGAGCTTCAGGGTCGAGACGCGATGCTGCGCCTCGACCATCCGCCAATATTTGCCTTCGAGCCTGACGGCCTCAGACGAGAGCGCGTCGGGAATCCAGGTAGGCAATGACATCGACAAGTCCGGCAATGGTCAGGATTTTTTCGAGCGGCGTGCCGTCGAGCGCCGTGTTCGGGTTCTTCAGCCATGCCCGGGCGACCGTCTCGTCGCCGCCGACGATGGCGTCGAGCGAGCGGAACAGCCGCACGAACAGCACCGCAAGCTCGAACGGCTTGGTGCCGCGCTCGAGCAGGAATTCCTGCTTGCGCATCCGCGAGACCGTCGCCTCGGAGACGCCGATGACCAGAGCAAGCGTTCGCGCCGTGATCTCGAGCAGGTCGGCCGCGCGCAGCGTGGCCTTGGTGATGACGGCATTTTCTGCCGCCGTCGCGGCAGCGACTGGACGTTGCATGAGCGCACCTTTCATTTCCGTGGAAAATATAGTCCACAGAAATTCATTTGGAAAGGGCTTTCAAAGTGCACTCAGTCCTTCTTGTAGAGCAGCCAGCCCTTGCCGGCACGGCCGGCCATTGTGGAATGCCTGGTGACGCGGTTGCGGCCGCCGATCTTGGAGCGATAGAGCGCGCGGTCGGCCTTGGTGTAAAGGTCTTCGGGGGTGTCGGCCTCGGAAGCCATGCAAATGCCCATCGAGACAGTCACCGTGCCATAGTTCATCCCGGTCTGGCTGCTGGTGAACGGCGTCTGTTCGATCAGCACGCGGATGCGCTCGGCGATTTCATAGGTGGTATCCTCGCTGGCGCCTTCGACGATCAGCGCGAACTCCTCGCCGCCGGTGCGCGCCACGAACATGTCGGCGCGGATGCTGGACTGGAAGATGTCGGCGATGATCTGGATGATCCTGTCGCCGACCGGATGGCCGTAACGGTCGTTGATGTCCTTGAAGCGATCGATGTCGGCAAGGATGAGCGCGTTGAAGAGGATACCGCGGTTGCTGTTGTAGATGCGCGTGATTTCCTTGTCGAAGGCGCGGCGATTCCAGATCTGCGTCAGCGGATCGGTATTGGCGAGCCGCTTGTATTCCTCCAACTTCGATTTGACGCTCTCGAGCTCGGCCGTCTTTTCGCTGAGCGTGCTCGCGATCTGGCGGTTGTGATCCAGCGTCGAACTGGTGGCGGCAGACATCGCGCCGGCGATCTTTTGCAGCAGATCCTGGGAAAGCAGGCTGCGATTGCTCAGGCCGCTCGACGTCTCGTCGAGGATGCGGCCGTACTTTTCGATATGGCTGCGCTCGCTGCGCAGCAGCGCGGCGACGTCCTCAAGCTCCTTGGCGACCACCTCGCGGGCGTGTTCGACGATCGCAGGCCCGTGGTGCTGCGGGAAGAAGGTGCGTCCGATGCGATCGAGATCCTCTTGCGTCGGCCGATTGCTCAACGAGACGACAGCGAGGCTGAGCTCGTGATTGCTGCCGCTCAGCGCTTCATAAAAGATTTCGTAGTTGCGCGGCAGGCCGAGCAGGCCGAGCTGGCGCATGGTCGCCACAACGGTGCTGGCGATGTCGCCATTTCTGTCGCTCGGGACGGCTGCCGGCTGCATAGTCTGTTCACTACCCCCTTC
>NZ_RZSF01000308.1:0-8048 GCF_004023325.1 Mesorhizobium sp. M1A.F.Ca.ET.072.01.1.1
GCCTGGACCACCGGCAGCGGCTCGCTCAGCTCGTCGAGACTGACACGTCCGGCGTCGATGAAACGCAGGCCGGAGCCTATCGCCAGTTCGGCGACCAGCCGCGAAGCGAGGATGTCGCCGGGTCCGGCATGGGTGGCGAGCTGCATGGTCACCCGCGCCGTGAGGCCGACCGGCTGGCCGCGCATTTCGATCTCGCCGACATGCACGCCTTGCCCACTTGCCACGCCAATCTGCTGCGCCGCATCGCGCAGCGCCGCCGCGCAGCGTATGGCGCGCGCCGGCCCGTCGAAACGAGAGATCATCAATTCGCCATGCGTGCCGGCAATCCGCCCACCATGGCGGCCCACCAGCAGCCGCCATGCTTCCTGGAAGCGCTGGCTGCGCTCGCTCCACATGCGGTCGCCGAGCTTGGCGGTGTCGAAGATGCGCGTCACCAGCAGCGCGGCAAGCACCCGCTCGGTGTCGGCCACCGCCGGCTGGCCGGTCAGGCACTCCTCGATCAGGTCGGCCACCCGGTCGACGTCCCCGGTCCAGATCGGATGGTCGCGGCCGGGTATCTCAACAAGCCGGGCGCCGCGAATCTTCTTGGCAAGGAAGCGGCTGGCCTCCGGATCGACGCGCGCGTCATTGCGGCGATGGATCAGCAGCGTCGGCGCGCTGATCGCGGACAGAATGCCGCGCACGTCGATGTCTGCATTCATGCGGGCAAGGGCTGCCGCGGCCGTCGGGCCGGCCGACAGCCGTTCGAACCGTGCCCACCACCGGGCAAAATGCGTGTCATCCACGCGGCCTGGCGCGAAATTGGGCAAGGTCGCGCCGGTGCCCCAGCAAGTCTCGGCAACCTCGATGAAGGCTTCCAGGCGCTCCGGCGGCATTACCCATTTGTGGAAATGCGCATAACCGCCATAGAGCACGAGTGCCCGCGTCCGCTCCGGATAGGTCGCGGCAAACAGCATCGCCATCGGTGCGCCTTCCGAAGCGCCGAGGATCGCCGCGCGGCCGCTGCCGGTGGCGTCCATCACCGCGCGCACGTCATCCATGCGGGTTTCCAGGCCGGGCAGATGATGGTTGTCCACTCGGTCCGAAAGCCCGGTGCCGCGTTTGTCGAACAGAATCAGCCGTGAGAAAGTCGAAAGCCGCTTCAGCAGGCGGCTGTAGCCCTCATCTTCCCATTGTAGGTCGAGATTGGAGATGAAGCCGGGGACGAAGACCAGATCGAACGAGCCTTGGCCGACCACCTGATAGGCGATCCGCACATCCCCGCTACGGGCATATCTGGTCTCGATCGGCCTCACGCAACTACCCCGCCCGGCCAGACGATCTCCTGTCGTCAACCATAGCAGAGGCAGCCGGCTTGCGGCAGCGAAACTTTAGAGAGCGGAAATATAAGACCTTTGCGCCGATGCGGCCCCGAGGCCCTACTTGTGCGGAATGGCGCCCTCAGCCTCCGCAGGCTTGCTGTAACCGAGGCTCTTGTCGGCTTGCTCCGCCGTCAGCGGACGCTTGATCTTGGCGGAGGCGGCGATCACCAACTCGTCGAAATCTTCCGGGTCGCCGTCCAGCAGCTCGAAGAACTGCCGCCGCATCCTGGGCTCCCAGAATTTGTTGATGTGCTCGGCAACGCCGGCGATGCCTTCCTCGCGCGGCTTCGAATGGAAGAAGGTGGCGATCTGATTGGCCATGCGCACCAGCTTTTCCTTGGTGCTGGCGATGTGGTCTTCGTCATGCGACATGCTTGGCAACTCCGCAAGCCACCCGGTCGGGGTGGGTGAAAATATCGAAATCGTCGCCGCGCACCAGCGCCACCAGCGTCATCCCGGCGGACTCGGCGGTGCGGATGGCAAGCGCGGTCGGCGCCGAAACCGCCATGATGATCGGGGCACCGATGGCGGCGGTTTTCTGCACCATCTCCACCGACACGCGCGAGGTGACCACGACGGCGCCGCTAGCGCCGTCGATGCCGGCTTTGGCCAGCGCGCCGGCGAGCTTGTCCAACGCATTGTGGCGGCCGACATCCTCGCGCGCCATCACGATACCTTTGCCGGGAACGTAGAAGCCGGCAGCATGCACCGCCCCGGTCTCGATGTGCAGCGGCTGCTGCTTCGACAGCAGCTTGACCGAACGCGTGACGTCTTCGGCGTCGAGCGTAAGCTTCGACGAACCGACCGCGTCGACCGACCGCATCGCTTCCTCGATGGATTCGATGCCGCACAGGCCGCAGCCGACCGGCCCGGCAAGCCGGCGCCGTCGCGCCTGGAAGCGCGTGTTGGCCCGGTCCTTCAGCTTGATCTGGATGTCGATGCCGGCGCCGAGATCCTCGACTTCGATCGCCTCGATCTCTGCCGGGTCGGCAACTATGCCTTCGGTGAGCGAGAAGCCGAGCGCGAAATCCTCGAAATCGGCCGGGCTCGCCATCATCACCGCATGGGTGGTGCCGGCATAGGAGAACGCGACCGGCGTCTCCTCCGGCACCATGCGGTTCGCAGCCGCCGTGCCGCCGGCACGACGCGCCAGCCGCGAGATTTGCGTCGTGGCTTTGGGGCGCGCGGCCAAGACTACTCCGCCGCTTCCAGCGGGGCGATGCGGCGGCTCTGCTTGGCCTGCTCGTTATAGTCCCTCTGCCACTCGGTCGGGCCGTTGGATGGCGCCACCTGCACGGCGGTGACCTTGTATTCCGGACAATTGGTCGCCCAGTCCGAGAAGTCGGTCGTGATCACATTGGCTTGCGTGTCCGGGTGGTGGAAGGTCGTGTAGACGACGCCGGGCGACACGCGGTCGGTGATCAGCGCGCGCAGGGTGGTCTCGCCCGAACGGCTCGCCAGCCGCACCCAGTCGCCCTCGCGGATGCCGCGGTTCTCGGCGTCGTGCGGATGGATCTCCAGCTGATCTTCGGCATGCCAGGCGACGTTTTCGGTACGCCTGGTCTGCGCACCGACATTGTACTGCGACAGGATACGCCCGGTGGTGAGCAGCAGCGGGTAGCGCGGGCCGGTCCGTTCGTCCGTCGCGACATATTCGGTGCGGATAAACTTGCCCTGGCCGCGCACGAAGCCGTCGACATGCATGATCGGCGTGCCGAGCGGTGCCTTCTCGTTGCAGGGCCACTGCACCGATCCGACACGGTCGAGCAGCTCGAAGGAGACGCCGGCGAAGCTCGGCGTAGTCTTGGCGATCTCGTCCATGATCTCAGACGGGTGCGTGTAGTTCCAGTCGAGCCCAATGGCGCGGGCGAGCTCCTGCGTCGCCTCCCAGTCGGCGTAGCGGGCCTTCGGCTCCAGCACCTTGCGCACCATGTTGATGCGGCGCTCGGCATTGGTGAAGGTGCCGTCCTTCTCCAGGAAGGTCGAGCCCGGCAGGAAGACATGGGCGTAGTTCGCCGTCTCGTTGAGGAAGAGGTCGTGCACGACGACGCACTCCATCGCGGCCAGCCCTGCGGCGACATGTTTGGTGTCGGGGTCGGACTGCAAGATGTCCTCGCCCTGGATGTAGATGCCCTTGAATGAGCCGTCGACGGCGGCATCCAGCATGTTGGGGATGCGCAGGCCGGGCTCCTCGTCCAGCTTCACGCCCCACAGGCTCTCATAGATGTCGCGCACGGCTTCGCCGGAGATATGGCGATAGCCCGGCAGCTCATGCGGGAAGGAACCCATGTCGCAGGAGCCCTGGACATTGTTCTGGCCGCGCAGCGGGTTCACGCCGACGCCCGGACGGCCGATATTGCCGGTGGCCATGGCGAGGTTGGCGATCGCCATCACCGTAGTCGAGCCTTGGCTGTGCTCGGTGACGCCGAGGCCGTAATAGATCGCGCCGTTGCCGCCCTTGGCGTAAAGGCGCGCGGCACCCCGGATCGCTTCAGGATCGACGCCGGACAGCTTGCCGACCGTCTCGGGGCTGTTTTCCGGCAGGGCGACGAAGGACGCCCAGTCCTGGAACTCGGCCCAGTCGCAGCGCTCGCGGATAAAGGCTTCGTCGAACAGGCCCTCGGTGACGATGACATGGGCAAGCGCCGTCAGCACCGCGACGTTGGTGCCGGGCTTCAGCGGCAGGTGGTAGTCGGCCTCGACATGCGCCGACTTCACCATCTCGGTGCGGCGCGGGTCGAGCACGATCAGCTTGGCGCCCTCGCGCAGTCGCTTCTTCAGCCGCGAGGCGAACACCGGATGCGCCGTAGCGGGATTGGCACCGATGATGACGGCAACGTCGGTGTATTCGACCGAGTCAAAGTCCTGCGTGCCGGCCGAGGTGCCGTAGGTCTGGCCGAGGCCGTAGCCGGTCGGCGAATGGCAGACGCGCGCGCAGGTGTCGACATTGTTGTTGCGGAAGCCCTGCCGCACCAGCTTCTGGACGAGATAGGTCTCCTCGTTCGTGCAGCGCGAGGAGGTGATGCCGCCGATCGAGCCGCGTCCGTACTGGTACTGGATGCGGCGGAATTCCTTCGCGGTATGCGCGATCGCCTCTTCCCAGCTCACCTCGCGCCACGGATCGGTGATCTTCTCCCGGATCATCGGCGACAGGATCCGATCCTTGTGGGTGGCATAGCCATAGGCAAAACGGCCTTTGACGCAGGAATGGCCGTGGTTCGCCTTGCCGTCCTTGTAGGGCATCATGCGGATGACTTCGTCACCCTTCACTTCCGCCTTGAACGAGCAGCCGACGCCGCAATAGGCGCAGGTCGTGACGGCCGAGCGCTCCGGCATGCCCTTCTCGAGCACGGTCTTCTCGCGCAATGCGTCGGTCGGGCAGGCCTGCACGCAGGCGCCGCAGGACACGCATTCGGAAGCGATGAAATCCTCATGCATGCCGGCGACCATGCGGGACTCGAAGCCGCGGCCCTCGATGGTCAGCGCGAAGGTGCCCTGCACCTCTTCGCAGGCGCGCACGCAGCGTGAGCAGACGATGCACTGCGCCGGATCATAAGTGAAGTAGGGGTTGGACTCATCGCGGGCGATGTAGTCGACCGCCAGCGAGCCATGGCCGGGCGCCACGCCGCCTTCTTCCTTGACGTGGTTGCGGCCTTCGACGCCGTAGCGGTTCTCGGTCAGACCGACCGACTCCGCAACCGCGTCGAACTCGCTGGCGCCGGTTCCGGCCTTCTCGTTCCAGCCGGTCGGATGGTCGGAGACGTAGAGTTCCATGACGCCACGGCGGATGGCATCGAGCCGCTCGGACTGCGTGCGCACCACCATGCCCTCGCCGACCGGCGTCGTGCAGGATGCCGGCGTGCCGCCGCGGCCTTCGATCTCGACGAGGCAGACCCGGCACGAGCCGAAAGAGTCCAGCATGTCGGTGGCGCAGAGCTTCGGGATCTCGACCCCGCCTTCCATCGCCGCGCGCATGATCGAGGTGCCTTCCGGCACGGTGATGCTTTGCCCGTCGACGATCAGCGTCACCTGCTTCGCAGCTCTCGACTCCGGCGTTCCGTAGTCGATCTCTTCGATTAGTGTCGGGAAGTCGGCTTTGATGTTCATCTGCCAGCTCCTATTCGGCAGCCACGCGCGTCGGCGCCGGCTTAAAATCCTCGGGGAAATGCGTGATCGAGCTCATCACCGGGTAGGGCGTGAAGCCGCCCAGGGCGCAGAGCGATCCGAACTTCATCGTGTTGCAGAGGTCGGTGACCAGAGCGAGGTTCTTCTCCGCCTCGATGCCCGCGGCGACCTTGTCCAGAACCTCCATGCCGCGCGTCGAGCCGATGCGGCAGGGCGTGCACTTGCCGCAGCTTTCGATGGCGCAGAACTCCATGGCAAAGCGCGCCTGCTTCATCATGTCGGCGCTGTCGTCGAACACGGTTATGCCGGCATGGCCGATCAGCCCGTCCTTGGCAGCAAAAGCCTCGTAGTCGAACGGCGTGTCGAAAAGCGAGCGCGGGAAATAGGCGCCGAGTGGGCCGCCGACCTGCACCGCCTTCACCGGCCGCCCCGAGGCCGTGCCGCCGCCGATCTCGTCGACGATTTCGCCCAGCGTCAGGCCGAAGGCCGTCTCGAACAGGCCGCCATGCTTGACGTTGCCGGCGATCTGGATCGGGATCGTGCCGCGCGAGCGGCCCATGCCGAAATCCTTGTAGTAGGCGGCGCCCTTGTCCATGATGATCGGCACGGAGGCCAGGCTGATCACGTTGTTGATCACCGTCGGCTTGCCGAACAACCCTTGGATCGCCGGCAGCGGCGGCTTGGCGCGAACCACGCCGCGCTTGCCTTCCAAGCTGTTGAGCAACGAGGTTTCCTCGCCGCAGACATAGGCGCCGGCGCCGACGCGGATTTCCATGTCGAAGGCGTTGGGCGAGCCCAGCACATTGACGCCGAGCACGCCCGCCTTGCGGGCGATCGCGACCGCCTTGTTCATCGTTGCCACCGCATGCGGATATTCCGAGCGGATATAGACGAAGCCCTTGGTCGCGCCGGTGGCGATGCCGGCGATCGCCATGCCTTCGATCAGCACGAAGGGATCGCCCTCCATGATCATGCGGTCGGCGAAGGTAGCGCTGTCGCCCTCGTCGGCGTTGCAGACGATATACTTGCGTTCGGAATTCGTATCGAGAACCGTCTTCCACTTGATGCCGGTCGGGAAGCCTGCGCCGCCGCGGCCGCGCAGGCCGGACTCGGTCACCTGGTTCACGATCTCGGCCGGCGCCATGGCGACCGCGTTCTGCAGGCCTCTCAGACCGCCATGCGACTTATAGCTGTCGAGCGACAGCGGGTCGATGACGCCACAGCGCGCGAAGGTCAGCCGCGTCTGCTTGGCGAGGAAGGGGATCTTGTCTGGAGCGCCCAGCCAGCGCTTGTGATGGCCACCCTTGAGGAAACCGCTGTCGAACAGGCTTTTCACGTCAGACGGCTTGACCGGCCCGTAGGCGACGCGGCCCTCGGCGGTCGCAACCTCGACCATCGGCTCCAGGAAATAGGCGCCGCGCGAGCCGTTGCGCACGATCTTGGCCTCGCCCCCGCGCTCCTTGAGCTCCTTCTCGATCGCCCTGGCGACCTTTTCGGCGCCGAGCGCCAGAGCACCGGAATCGGCAGGGATGTAGATGCGCGGGATCATGAACGCACCTCCGCGACGATCTCTTCGATCTTCTCGTCGTCGAGCCGGCCGATCACTTCGCCGTCGAGCATCGCCGACGGCGAGCAGGCGCAAAGCCCGAGGCAATAGACCGGCTCCAGTGTAACCGATCCGTCGCGTGCGGTCTCGTGAAAATCGATGCCGAGCAGTTGCTTGACCTTGGTGGCGACGGCTTCCGAACCCATCGACTGGCAGGCTTCCGCCTGGCAGAGCTTCAGCACATGCCGGCCGGCCGGCTTGGCGCGGAAATCGTGATAGAAGGTGACGACGCCATGCACCTCCGCTCTCGAGAGGTTCAGCCCGTCGGCGATGACCGGAAGCGCCGCCTGCGGCACATGTCCGAATTCTTCCTGGATGTCGTGGAGAATCGGCAGCAACGGACCTTCGAGGTCCTTCAATTCCTCGATGATCGCCGCTATGCGCGACGCGATCTCGGTACTTGCAGGCTGCATCGGCATGCAGCGCCCTCCCTGGCCGTGGCGCCAACACATATGTCACCCCAAAATATAGAGCGGTTTTGGGGCAACGACATGCACAGGGCGCAATATCGCTAAGTCCTTATGAAATCAGAGGAAACCTCCGAGATCAATAAAGCAGTCTCGTCGCTTGATAGAAATTTTCTATCAGAAACGCTGAGCCCGCATTGTCTAGCCTAGCGGTGGGAACGGAAATCGTCTGCCAGCGCCATTGCCTCGTCCAGCAGCGCCTGCACCAGCGGCGTGTGCGGCTCGCGCGGCGCCGCCACCAGCCCGACCGTGTGGCTGGCATCCGGATCGACGATCGGAATGGCCCGGATCGGTTCGGAAAAGCCGAATGTTTCCGCAAGGTTGAGCGGCATGATCGATGACCACTTGCCGGTCCGGATATGCGAGAACAGCACGATCATCGAGTTGGATTCCAGCGTCGGCCGCACCTGCACGCCGGCTTCCGCCAGATGCTGGTCGATGATGCGGCGGTTCTGCATGTCCGGCGTCAGCAGGCAGAGCGGCAGCTGG
>NZ_RZSF01000309.1:0-8035 GCF_004023325.1 Mesorhizobium sp. M1A.F.Ca.ET.072.01.1.1
GTGACGAGGTCCATGACCGGGGGCGGCGCTTCCGCCGCGCCCAGGCGCTCTTGGACGCCATTCGGCAGGGTAAGGCACGCCTTCTCAGCTTCGGTGCAATCGCCCCAATGCTTCGGCACTTCAGGCGTCGAGATGCCGATATCGCCGGCAAAGGCATCGGCGGCCTGCTGCCGGATCGATGCGGCCTGCGCTTTCCAGCCGAAGCGGCCCAAAGTTATCGCGCCGCTCAACTCCTCGCGAACTAGGTTCGGCCGGCCGGAGATGCCGTCGCGGTCGCGGTCATGCGGATCGGCAAGGGCGAGGATGTCGGCCGGGGCGATCTCCTCGATCAGTCCGAGCCCGATCATTGGCGGCGTCAGGCGCGGCGACAACGTCGTGCGCGGGTCGAGCGGGCCATAGCCCGGATTCTCGACCGAGTAGCGGGGCTTGCGCAGCAAAACGACGGCACCGTCGCCCAGCGTTACCTTCTCTTCCGAATAGTCGATGCGCATGCGGCCTTCACCCTTGAGGCCGGGAACCGCCAGATCCTGCAATTGCGAGCCATAGACAGGATCGGGGAAATTCAGCAGCTTATGGTTGGCAAGTTCGGCTCTCTCCTCGGCATTGCTTGCATCGCGCGCCAGCCGCAAGAACATCGAGGTCGAGCCTGTGCCGCTTCCCGGCGGTCGGCCGCGACCATCCTTCAGATGGCAGTTCTGGCAGGCGCGTTCGTTGAACAGCGGACCGAGCCCGTCGGACGCCTGGGTCGATGACGGCGACGACACCCAGTTCTTGCGGAAAAGCGCATTGCCGAGCTTGAAGGTCCCTTCCTCCTCGAAGGTTATGTTGGCGGAAGGCTGCGAGAAGGCGTCGCGGTTGACGTCCTTCCTCGACGTGCCGGCGCCGCCCTGCATCAGCTCGAACGGTTCGGGCTTTGTAAAGTCGGTCGTAGGCTTGGTGACCGCCAACACCCGCGCCTGATCCTCCGGCGTCAGATCTGTGCGGCTCGTCGGCAGACCCGCCGGCTCGCCCGCCATGGCGGGAGCAGAAAGCGTGATTGCCAGCAGGAGCGTGGCATCGCGCCAGATCGGGTATCGCCGGTTCCTCGGGAGCAGCAGGCCGGCTATCTCGGCCCGCCACGAGCGGCGCGAAAAATCTATCGGGCGCCGCATTCCCGCATGTCCTTACTCCGCGTCGTTGGCCGAGTCGGCGTTGAGCTGGCCGTATTTCTCCTCGCCGATCGAGGCGAGCAGGTCGAGCTGACTCTCCAGGAAGTCGATGTGGCCTTCCTCGTCCGTCAGCAGATCTTCGAACAGTTTCATCGACACGTAGTCGCCCGCATCCTGGCAAATCTCGCGCGAGCGCTTGTAGGAGGTGCGCGCGTCATATTCGCCGGCGAGATCGGATTCGAGCACTTCCTTCACATTCTGGCCGATACGCAACGGCGCGACCGACTGCAGGTTCGGATGGCCTTCGAGGAAGATGATGCGGGCAACCAGCCGGTCGGCGTGATGCATTTCTTCGATCGATTCCGCCCGCTCCTTCTTCGCCAGCTTGGTGTAGCCCCAGTCTTCGAGCAGACGATAATGGACCCAGTACTGATTGACGGCACCAAGCTCCAGAAACAGGGCTTCGTTAAGCCGCTCGATGACCTGCGGTTCGCCTTTCATGGGTTCTGCTCCCGAATTGGCCGCGCAGTCCTCTGACGCGGTCCAGGTGTGAAACGATATCCGCGCCGCTCCCCTCTGAACGGGCGTGGTAGTTCTCGGTGACCCGAATGATCGTTTCCACCACATTTGGAAAGCAGCCGCAACAGCGGCCGCGCTTGCGCATGGCATGATAGACCTTGGCCGGCACGATAAGCTGCCAGGGATCTTCATCCAGCAGACCGATGATCGTCTGCTCGATCTCCTTCTCGGTGATGATGTTGCAATGGCAGATCAGCATTCACTTGCTCTGGCTAGCGGCGCTGTTCCGGCGCCGTTTGGCTTGTTTCTCAATTGAGCATGATCTTGTCCAAAAACCGGCTTCCACTTTTTGGGATCATGCTCGGGTGCTACTTGAACACCTTGTCCGGAGCATCAAGGCTGTCGGAGCCCTCGAAGGCGATGGCATTGAGCTTGAGCGAGCCGACCGCGCGTTCGATCGACTTGGTCTGGTCGATCAGCGCGTCGATCGCCGCCTGCACAGTGGCGTTGCCTTCCGCATTGCCTTCGGCGATCTGCTGGTCATAGGCCTCGCCGGCCAGCGCCCGCGCCTTGATCGCTTCCATCTTGGCGACCGAAGTATCGAGCTTGTCCGACAGTTCCTTGTCGATCGCCGGATCGGCCACCTTCACCATGTCCGACACCGACGGGCCGGAAACCACGGTGCCGTCGAGGCGCGTATAGTTGGCGTGATAGGCGGCGCGGATGCCGATCGCATCATAGAGATGCGAGTTGTAGGTGTTGTCCGAGAAGCAGTCCTGCTCCTCCTCCGGATCGTGCAGCAAAAGGCCGAGCTTCATGCGCTCGCCGGCCAGTTCGCCATAGGAGAGCGAGCCCATGCCGGTGAGGATGGTGGAGATGCCGGAATTCGGCTCGCCATCGACGAGGATCTTGCGGGCGGCGCCGTCTTCCTTCCAGTTGTTGACCATCTCCTGCAGGTCGGAGACCAGAAGGTCGCTTGCCGACTTCAGATATTCCGCGCGGCGGTCGCAATTGCCGCCAGTGCAGTTCTTGAGATCGTAGTCGGTGTACGGGCGCTCGCCGGCGCCTGGACCGGTGCCGTGCAAATCCTGGCCCCAAAGCAGGAATTCGATGGCGTGATAGCCGGTCGCGACATTGGCCTCGACGCCGCCGGCTTCCTGCAGCGTGCCTGAGAGGAACTCCGGCGTCAGCTTCGAGGCGTCGACCTTCTTGCCGTTGATCTCGATCTCCTTGTTCGCAATGACGTTCGCCGTATAGAGCGAGTTCTCGTCCGACTCGGTGCCGTAGCTCTTGGCGACATAGTCGATCAGGCCTTCGTCCAGCGGCCAGGAATTCACCTTGCCTTCCCAGTCGTCGACGATCTTGTTGCCGAAGCGGTAGACCTCGGTCTGCTGGTAAGGCACGCGCGCCGCCTTCCAGGCATCGCGGGCAGCGTTGAGCGTCTCTGCCGAGGGCTTGGCGAGAAGCGCGTCGACGGCCTTGTCGAGCGCCTCAGCCGTGGTCAGCGAATCCTCGTATTTGGCGAGCGCGATGTCGGCATAGGTCTTGATCACCGCCTTCGCATCGGTTTCGGCCTTCGCCGGCAGCACGAACACGGCCGCCGTCAGCGCCGCGGTGGCGCCGATCGCGGCAAGCCTGCTGCCCCAACGTAGCGCAATAGTTCGCGGCGTGATTATCGCTTTCATCAATCCCATCTCCTCAGAAATTCAATGACATAGGCATGCGGCCGCCGGCGCGCGGCGCCAGCGCAAGCACGATGACTGGAAAGGCAAAGTTGCCGCGCAATGGCGCGGCCAATCAGCAAAAGACACCGAAATGCCTCCAATCGAAAGGGTTCAAGGCCCAGACATCAAAGGAATGCGCCGAGAGCGCGGCCCTCCCATAAAGCGGCGGAGCGGCTGGAAGTCAACTGGCGGTACAGAGAAAATTCAATTGAAACAACAGTTTAGAATTATTCTAAACTGGAATTATCAACTTTAAGCCGGCGAATGCGGCGGACATCCGGATTGACAGGCGACCATCCTGGGTGCGACCCGGACCACGGCTCTTGCGGCGGCGGCAGACAATCGCCACTTGGCGGAAGATCCTAGATTTGAAGGCAAAAAGGGCTGCGATGAAGAACGGGGTGGTCATTGTCGGTGCGGGTCATGCGGGCGTGCAGGCGGCCGCTAGCCTACGTGAGGAAGGCTATGACGGGCCTGTCATCCTGATCGGCGACGAGAACGAGCTGCCCTATCACAAGCCGCCGCTGTCCAAGACCTTCATCAAGGATGCCGACGCCAAGCCGCAGCCTTTGCGCGGCGAGGCCTTCTATTCCGGCAATGCCATCGACTACCGGCCGGGCGTTTGGATCGACAGGATCGATGGTGGCGAGCGCAGGCTGGACGTTTCCGGCGGCGGCACAATTGCCTTCGACCGGCTGGTGCTGGCCACCGGCTCGCGGCCGCGCCTCCTCAAGCTCGATGGCGCGGAGCTCGCCGGCGTGGTGTCGCTGCGCTCGCTGGCCGATGCGCGGCTGATCCGCGAGTTGAGCGCGCAGAGCGAAGACCTCGTCATCCTCGGCGGCGGCTTCATCGGCCTCGAAATCGCAGCGACGCTGAGGGCCGCCGGCCGCGGGGTCACCGTCGTCGAGGCGCTCGACAGGCTTCTCGGCCGCGCCGTGGCGCCGGCAATCGCGGCGCATGTGCGCCAGCGCCTGGAGGCGATGCGCGTGCGCCTGCTCACCGGCACCACGGTTGCCCGTCTGGAACGCGAAGGCGGCCGCGTTTCGGCCGCGATCACGTCAAGCGGCGAGCGCCTGCCGGCGCAACTGGTGATCATCGGCATCGGCGTGGTGCCCAATGTCGAGCTGGCCGAAGCCGCCGGCATCGCGATCGCCAACGGCATCCGCGTCGACCAGCATATGCAGAGCTCGATCCCGGAAATCCTCGCCGTCGGCGATGCCGCCTCCTATCGGCACTGGTTCACCGGCGGCGACGTGCGGCTGGAATCGGTGCAGAACGCCACCGACCAGGCGCGGCTTGCCGCGCGCACCATCGTCGGCCATGCCGAACCCTTCGCGGCCGTGCCTTGGTTCTGGTCGGATATCGGCGACATGAAGCTGCAGATGGTCGGCCTGACGCAAGGCGGCGACAGCCATGTCGTGCTGGGCGAGCCGGCCGAGAACAAGTTCTCGATCTACCATTATGCCGGCAACAGACTGCTCGGCATCGAATCCGTCAACCGCCCGGCCGACCACATGCTCGGCCGCAAGATGCTCGGCGCCGGCTTCTCGCCCGCGCCTCACACCGTGGCAGCCGGGCCGGATGCGCTGAAGGCGGCGCTTGCGGCCTTCAGCCAGGACGAGCCGGCAAGGGCCGCAGGCTGACGCGCTTACCCTCCCCCTTGTGGGGAGGTAGGGTTGGCTCAAGCCGCCCGCGCCTCGCGGATCGAGGTCTCGAGGATATCCAGCGCCTCGGTCATGACGCCGTCCTGGATGGTGATTGGCGACAGGAAGCGGATGACGTTGCTATAGACGCCGCAGGTGAGCAGGATGAGGCCCTTGTCGAGCGCCTTCAGCCGCACCGCATTGGCTAATTCCGCCGAGGGCAGGCCCTTGTTCACATCATTGAACTCGACGGCGTTCATGAAGCCCGGGCCGCGGATGTCGACGATCTCCGGCACGTCCTCGCGGATCGACGCCAGCCGCTGCTTCAGCCTGGCGCCGAGCGCGTTGGCGCGCTCGCACAGCTTTTCTTCCTCGATGACGTCGAGCACGGCATGCGCCGCGGCGACGCCGATCGGACTGCCGCCATAGGTGCCGCCGAGCCCGCCCGGTCCAGGCGCGTCCATGATCTCGGCGCGGCCGGTGACGGCCGACAGCGGGAACCCGCCGGCCAGGCTCTTGGCCATGGTGGTAAGATCCGGCGCCACGTCATGGTGCTCCATCGCGAACATCTTGCCGGTGCGGGCAAAGCCGGTCTGCACCTCGTCGGCGATAAGAAGGATGCCGTGCTGGTCGCAGGTCTTGCGCAGTGCTGCCATGAAATCGCGCGGCGCCTCGTAGAAGCCGCCCTCGCCCTGCACCGGCTCGACGATGATGGCCGCGACCCTGGCCGGATCGACATCGGCCTTGAACAGCTTGTCGAGCGCTGCAAGCGAATCCGCGACCGACACGCCGTGCAGCGCGACCGGGAACGGCGCATGGAAGACATCGGCCGGCATGGCGCCGAAGCCAACCTTGTAAGGCACGACCTTGCCGGTCAGCGCCATGCCCATGAAGGTGCGGCCGTGGAAGCCGCCGGAAAAGGCGATGACCGCCTGGCGACCGGTGGCGTTGCGCGCGATCTTGATGGCGTTCTCGACGGCCTCTGCGCCGGTGGTGACGAAGACGGTCTTCTTGTCGAACTTGCCGGGCAGCATGCCGTTCAGCCGCTCGGCGAGGCGCACATAGCTCTCGTAAGGAACGACCTGATGGCAGGTGTGGGTGAAGCGGTCGAGCTGCGCCTTGACCGCTTCGATCACTTTCGGATGGCGGTGACCCGTGTTGACCACCGCAATGCCCGACGAGAAGTCGATGTAGCGGCGGCCCTCGACGTCCCAGATTTCCGAATTCTCGGCACGATCGGCGTAGATCTGCGTGGTCATGCCGACGCCGCGCGAGATCGACTGGTTCTTGCGTTCGGAAATGGCTGAATTCTTCATCTCACACCTCATCGGGCCGGCGCCCGCTCCGTTTTGATGCCGTCAAAACCTCTTCTGACCTTATTTCAGGTTTTCCTCAAGTCGGCACATTGGCCCAGTCGATTGGGCCTGCCGCAAGGCCGAAATCGGTCTCGACCAGCCGGTCGATCGTCAGGCAGAAACAGTTTCCTTTTCCGGCCGATCGATTATCCTCGCTGCAGCCGCGACGCGCCGCTGCCGGGAACGGCTCCCGCGGGCCCAGGGAACCATGAGCAGGAACGCGACATCGTCCGCTTTGCCGTCCTTGCCGCTCCGCCCCGCATGTTGTCCAAACACATTGCTGCTGCTGACCTGTGTCTTCGCGGCGCTGCTGGTTTCAGGTTGCCAGAAGCAGCAGGCAGCCGACGAAAAGCTGCCGGTGATGGTGACCACACAGACGGTCGCGCTTGCCGACTACGCGCCGCGGACCTCGCTGACCGGGGTGATCGCGGCCCGCACCCTCAACAATCTGTCGTTCCGCGTCGGCGGGCGCGTCGCCGAGCGGCTGGTCGATGTCGGCCAGCATGTCGACCAAGGGGCGGTGCTTGCCCGCATCGACCCGCAGGAACAGGAATCGGACCTGCGCTCGGCTGAGGCCGACCTCGACGCCGCGCAGGCGCAGCTCACCCAGGCCGCGGCCACTTACCAGCGGCAAAAGACGCTGCTCTCCGAGGGTTTTACCACCAGACGCGATTTCGACACCGCCAACCAGACGCTGAAAGTGGCGCAAGGCAGCGTCGATGCGGCGCAAAGCGCCTTGGCCAACGCCAAGGAAAATCTTTCCTTCACCGAGCTGAAGGCAGGAGCCGGCGGCGTGATCACGGCGCGCCAGGTCGAAGCCGGGCAGGTGGTGCAGGCGGCGCAGACCGTGTTCACCATCGCCGAGGACGGCGACCGCGACGCGGTCTTCAACGTGCATGAAACGCTGGTTGCCCAGACGCCGCCCTCCCCGGCGGTGACGATCACGCTGCTTTCCGACCCTCAGGTCAGGGCTGTCGGCAAAGTGCGCGAGATCTCGCCAGCGGTCGATACCCGGTCGGGATCGATCCGGGTCAAGGTCGGCATTCCCGATACGCCTGCCGGCATGCCGCTGGGTGCGGCCGTGATCGGCACGGTCAGCGCCAAGTCCGTCAAAGCCATCCTGCTGCCCTGGCAGGCGCTGACGTCCACCGCCGGCAAGCCCGCGGTGTGGATCGTCGACCCGTCAAGCAAGGCGGTGACGGCGGCGCCGGTCGAGGTGCTCGCCTTCGATTCCGGCGTGGTCGTCGTCGACAAGGGTCTGCAGGAAGGCCAGAGCGTCGTGACGGCCGCCGGGCAGTTGCTCAGTCCCGGCCAGACGATCGAAGTGGCGGGGTCCGACCAATGAACCGGTCGCCGCACATTGCCTCGCTGGTTCTTCTTGCTGCGCTTGCCGCCTGCTCGCGTTCGGAAGAGAAGGCCCCTGAGGTCATCCGGCCGGTCCTGTCGATGGTGGTCGAACCGAAGACCGTCGAGACCTTCGGCTTTGCCGGCTCGATCGAGCCGCAATACAGCGCCGACCTCGCCTTCCGCCTGCTCGGCCGCGTCGTCTCGCGCGACGTCAAGGTCGGCGACATCGTCAGCAAGGGCACGACGATCGCGGCGCTCGATCCGACGGCGCTGGAGTTCGCCGTCCAGGCATCGAAAGC
>NZ_RZSF01000030.1:0-37402 GCF_004023325.1 Mesorhizobium sp. M1A.F.Ca.ET.072.01.1.1
ATAGATGACGGTCTCGGCCGGAAGGGCGGCAAGCTTCTTCAGCGATTCGTGCATAATCGGCGGCTTGCATTCGAAGAGCCGGCCGCAGCCCAGCGCAAACAGCGTGTCGGCGGTGAAGGCCACCTTCGAGGCCGGCAAATGGTAAGAGACATGGCCGGCGGTATGGCCGGGCGTCTCGATGACCTCGATCTCTTCTTCGCCGAGGCGGATGACGGAACCCTGGCTGACCGTCTCGTCGATGCCGGGGATCTTCGCCTGTTCCGCTTCCGGTCCGACGATGGTGAGCTTGAAGCGCTCCTTCAGGGCCAGGTTGGCCTCGACATGGTCGCCATGATGATGCGTGGTCAGGATCATCGTCGGGGACCAGCCGGTGCGCTTGATCGCGGCGAGGATCGGCGCTTCTTCCGGGGCATCGATGATCGCCGTCTGCCCGCTCCTGGGGTCATGCACCAGAACGCCGAAATTGTCGGTGCGGCACATGAACTGTTCGATTTCGACCGGCATCTCGTCGCTCTCCGTTTATGGCCGCAGACATAGGGCGCCCGGCTGTCGATGTCATCCGCCTTTGTTGAACTCGCCGGATATCGCGGCTACCGTCCGGCGCATGCATTCCGATATCGTCGATCTCCGGTCCTTCTATTCGACCACGCTCGGGCGCCTCGCCGAGCGCGCGATCACCATGTCGCTGTCGTCGATATGGGCGCCCGTTCCGAACGAGCGCCTGGTCGGCCTCGGCTACACGCTGCCGTGGCTGGAGCGGTTCGGCGCCGATGCCGAGCGCGTCTTTGCCTTCATGCCGGCGACGCAAGGGGCGGTGGTCTGGCCGGCGACGGGGCCGACGGCGACGGCGCTGGTCTTCGACGAGGAGCTGCCGCTGGTCGATTCCTGCATCGACCGCATGCTGCTCGTCCACTCGCTCGAACATGTCGAAAATCCGCGCGAGACGCTGAACGAGATCTGGCGCGTGCTGTCGCCGGCGGGCAGGGTCGTCATCGTCGTGCCCAACCGGCGCGGCGTCTGGGCGCGTTTCGAGCACACGCCCTTCGGCAACGGCCGGCCGTTCTCGCGCGGCCAGCTCACCGAATTGCTACGCGAGGCCAATTTCACGCCGGCCGCATGGTCGGACGCGCTGTTCTTCCCGCCATCGCCGCGGCGCTCCATGATGCAGTTCCACAACGTGCTGGAGCGAGCCGGCCGGCGGCTCTGGCCGATCTTTTCCGGGGTCATCGTCGTCGAGGCGCAGAAGCGGCTCTACCAGGGCGTGCCTGTCGCGCAGCGCGCGTCGCGCCGCGTCTTCGTGCCGGTGTTCTCGCCGCAGGGCGCAACGACGCTCGGTCGTCGGGGCGACGACCCGGTGCCGCAGGCAGGCGGATGACGCGTTCGTGATCGGGGCCAAGCCTTGCGTCATACGGCAATCGTCACCCTATCTCAGAGGCGGGTTCGGGGTGCGGCATCGCCGCCAATGACCGTTCCTGGCAGCAGGGATCTCGCATATGGACCACACGCCCAGTATCGAACAGGCCGCGTTCTCAGTCGAGACGAGCCGCCTCTCAGACCAGCTGGCGGCGATCAGGCTGGCGCTGAAGGTATCCCCAGTGCGCAGGCGGCTCCTGTGGGCCTCGATCGGCATTGTCGGCGTCATCGTCGCGACCTCGATCGGGCAAGTGCTGCTCAATCGCTGGAACCAGCCTTTCTACGATGCCCTGGCGCGGCGCGACCTGCCGGGCTTCCTGCATCAGCTGATGGTATTTGCCGCAATTGCCGGCAGCCTCCTGGTGCTCAATGTCGGCCAGACCTGGCTCAACCAGACGATCCGGCTGAAGTTGCGCGAGGCGCTGACGCTCGACCTGATCGATGAATGGATGCGGCCGGCGCGTGCGTTCCGGCTCACCCATGCGGGCGCGATCGGCGTCAATCCCGATCAGCGCATGCAGCAGGATGCGGGGCATCTCTCCGACCTGTCGACGGATCTCGGCGTCGGCCTGCTGCAATCCTTCATCCTGCTTGTATCCTTCATCGGCGTGCTGTGGGAGCTCTCTTCCGGCTTCGTCTTCCATGTCGGCGGCCATTCGCTGGAAATACCGGGCTACATGGTCTGGGCGGCGATCCTTTATGCCGGCATCGCCTCCTGGCTGAGCTGGCTGGTAGGCCGGCCGCTGATCCGCTTCAACAGCGATCGCTACACGCGCGAGGCCGTGCTGCGCTCCTCCGTGGTCCGCGTCAACGAGAATGTCGACGCCATCGCGCTCGCCCATGGCGAGGCGGACGCCAGGCGGCAGCTCGAGCTCGACCTCGGCGGCGTGCTCGACGCCATGCGGCGCATCTACAGCGCCCAGATCAACCTGTCCTGGGTTACCGACGCCTATGGCTGGATCACCGTGGTGGCGCCGATTCTGGTCGCCGCACCGGTCTATTTCGCGGGCGACATCAGCTTCGGCGGTTTGATGATGGCGGTCGGCGCCTTCAACCAGGTGAATTCCTCGCTGCGCTGGTTCATCAACAACATCGGCGCCATCGCCGATTGGCGGGCAACGCTGATGCGCGTTGCCGACTTTCGCATTGCGCTCGGTGAAACGGACATCCTGCATGCCAAACAAAATCGCATCGCGTTCGGCGAAAACGCAAATGGCACGCTGACTTTCGACAAGCTCGAAGTCGCCTCGCCCAACGGCTGCACCAGGCTTGCGGAGACGGAGGTCGAGATAAAGGCCGGCGAGCGCGTCATGATCACCGGCGATCCGCGCGCCGGCAAGACGCTGTTCTTCCGCGCGATCGCCGGCCTCTGGCCATGGGGCGGCGGCCGCATTGGCATGCCGGCCGGAGAGACACCGTTCTTCGTGCCGCGCACCCCCTATTTCCCGCTCGGCACGCTGCGCGACGTGCTCAACCATGCCGAAGGCACCAAGATCGACGACGACGAGATTTCCGCCGTGCTCGGTGAAGTCGGCCTCGAGCGCCTCTCGTTCCAGCTCGACCGCTCGGCGCGCTGGGAGCATGAGCTGGCCGACGACGAGCAGCGGCTGCTCGCCTTCGCCCGGCTGGCGCTGAGGAAGCCGAAATGGGTGATCATCGACGAAGCGCTGGATACGTTCGACGGAGCCACGCTTCGGCGCGTGCTGGCGATGCTGCAGGCCAGACTGCCGCACGCCGCTATCCTCAATATCGGGCGCGGTCTGCACAACAACCAGTTCTTCCCGCGCGCGCTCACCATCGTCAAGGACAGCAGCGGATCGGCGCTGAAGCCGGCCCGTCTCCGCGCCGGGGCGATCGAACCCCCGCCTGTTGCCGCGCGCGCCAAGAAATAGCTTTATTTCGCCGCGATCGCCGGGAACAATCCCGGCGTGGTGGAACCTGCCGTGGTCAAGCTGTTCAGCCTGCTTGCGTGCCTTGCCTGCGCCGAGGCAGCGCCAATGCCTGCAATCGGCGGCACTGCCGTCGATGTCGAACTCGTGCTGGCCGTCGACATCTCGCAATCGATGGACGAAGAAGAGTTCGCCCTGCAGCGCGCCGGCTATGTCGAGGCGCTGCGCCATCCCGACTTCATCAGCGCCGTGCGCTCGGGCCCGAGGGGCCGCATCGCGCTCGCCTATTTCGAATGGGCGGGCGTCGTGCGCGACGACGGCGTGATCGGCTGGCAAGTGATCGACGGCGCGGACAGCGCCAACGCCTTCGCCGACACCATCGCGGGTCGTCCATTCCGGAGCTTTCGCGGCACGTCGATTTCAGGCGCTCTCGGATTCGGCGCCGGACTTTTGGAGAAAAACAGCTACTCGGCGCCGCGCCGGGTCATCGACATATCGGGGGACGGGCCCAACAATGCCGGGCTGCCCGTCGCGATGATCCGTGATGCGGCTTTGGCCAAGGGCATCGTGGTCAACGGCCTGCCGATCCTGATCAGTCCGTCGCCGAGCTTCATTCGTCTCGACCGCTACTATGCCGATTGCGTCACCGGCGGCCCCGGTTCGTTCGTGTTGCCGATCTATGCGGCGTCGGAATTCTCGACGGCTATCCGCCGCAAGCTGATCCAGGAGGTGAGCGGGATCGGCGACGCCGGAAGCATCCGCGTCGACGCGGAGGCGCCGACCGACTGCCTGCTTGGCGAACGGCTGCGGCAGCGGTTTTCCGATCCGTATTTTCCGGAGCTGGATCGGTGAGGTCCCAATTTGCACTGTTTCGGCCAGAGCGCCGCGCTGTGCCTCAGGCCGCTCTGGCGCCGTATTTGGCGCGGAACTCGTCATAGCAATCGCGGCGCCAGCGCCGGCCGACGACATAGCCGCGCAGCAGTTCGGTCGGCGAGTAGCCGAGCGCCTTTGACGACCGATTGGCGAGATAGCCCGAAAAGGCCTGTGGCAGCCTCCCCTTCAATATGTCGGCGATGATCTGCCGCGCGATCATATAGGGCGGCACGTCGGGATAGCGGTCGGCAATATAAGGATGTTTGCCGATCAGGTTGGCGTAGGCCTCGACATAGCCGTCGCGCCGGCCGGAGATCGAATTTTCCGAATTGTATTTCTTCCAGTCGATATCATCCGACAGCAAGGCGCCGCTGCGGTTGGCAAAACGCAGCAGCAATTCGCGGTCCTGCATGCGCGTGATATCGCTGTCAAAGCCGCCGATCGCAAGCAGCGATTCGTGCCGGGCGGTGATCGCCGAGCCAGCGATGAAGATCGTCTGCGAGACCAGGGCGCGCTGCAGCCTGCTCTTGTCGAGCAAGGCCTGACGATTGATGCATTTGGTGCTGCGGCCGCCCTTGACCGAGATGAAGGAACTGATCAGCACTTCGAGCGAGGGGTTCCTGTCGAAGTGCGACAGCGTCCGGTCGAGACGGTCCGGCAGATAGACATCGTCCGAATCAAGAAAGGTCACGATCGGCGCCCGCGCGCGCTCGATGCCCGCGTTGCGCGCGGCATTGGCGCCGCGCCATTTCGCGCCGACATAGATCAGTCTGGGATCGCGAATCTCGGCCAGCGCCAAGGCCGTTCCGTCGGTCGAACCGTCGTCGACAACAATGTGCTCGAAGCGGGTAAGTGTCTGGGCAAGAACACTTTCCACCGCGCGCACGACCTGGCTTCGCCGGTTGTGCGTCGGCGTGATCACGGTGATCAGCGGAGCTGGGTCGGAGGCAGTCGGCATCTAACTTTCGTTATGGGCAGATAAACGATGACCGTAAGATACTCGCACCACCTGCCTCCATGTCCGCCCCCGGATGGATTCGGCAAACGCTACAGAAAAGAGCCGCCTATGTCACCTGAGGCGTCGCGTCGGGGTCAAGTTCAGAGCGTGTTTCCTCAAAGTCATGCGGTTCGAAAGCAACACTTCGCGGCGATTCGCGGCGCTTTATCCTTCAACTATGCCCGACATAGTCAGGCACGGTTTCGATTTCGTCGCTTACGAGACCGGCAGCGAGGCTGAAATGACCAAGAAATGCCAGGGTATAAAAGGCCAGGCCTACCACCAGTGAAAACGGAATCTGCCAAAGAGGCATACCCGTTTGCGGCGCGTGGCTGAGCACGCGTCGCGTCGTGCGCCACGACATGGTCCACCAGCGACTGAACGACTTGACGATCCGCTGGCTGCGACTGGGGGCATGAAGCGCGACGAACTTGCGGTCGGCGTCCCTGCCGGTCACCAACGCGCGCCAATAGAAGAACCGCCAGCCGCGCGGAGAGTAGTGGTAGACGCGCGCATCAACGTTGACGATCTTGTGGCCCTCGCGCCGAAGCTGGTGCATCAGCAACGTGCAAGACACCTTGAAGCCGTTATGTGCCGGGAAAGGGTGGCTGACGATCCAATGGCGCCGAAAGGCGACATTGTTGGCATTGATCGCCCGCTTCGAGGCGAATCTTTCATCTCCGCGGGCCATCGGGAAGAACCAGATCAAGGCGAAGGTTCTCGAGAAGAAGTCGTCATAGGACAGATAGGTATGGCCGTTCACGCAGAGGGTTTGCGGCTGTTGAAACGGCTGCAGCAGATTTGAAAGCCAACCTGGCTGAGGGACCGTGTCCGAATCCAGGAAAACGACGATGTCTCCTTCGGTCAAAAGCACGCCGTTGTTCTTGAGTTCGTAATACCGACCGTCGGGGCAAGCTGTGATTGTCAGGTCGGCAACCTGCATCAATTCAGGCGCTTCAGCTTCAATGCTCGCTTGCAGCAAGCTGCCGTCCGAATCGGGCCCGCCATGCGACACGACAACTTTTGGCCTTGCAAAACCCTTAGCGGAAACAGCCGCGATTTCGCGCGCCAGTGACTTCAGCCCCAGGCCGATCTCGTTCCAGTCGATGGATTTGGCGTTCTCCATCTCCATGACGATCGAATAGATCGGGTGTTCAGCCATAGATAATCACCACCAGTTTTGCCGGTACAGTCGCTATAGCCCTGCGGGGTATGCCGTCAAACGATTCTCGGTGCCATTCTATTTGCAAGTTTGCGCTTCAATCGCATGATTCTTTCTAGATCTTCAGGAACCCGCGCTTTTTTCTGTGCGGGAAGCTCGACGGGTCGGCATATTCAGACAGGAAACGTTTTCTCCATTCGTCATTGGTCGCGTCGCGCTGGATTTCGAGACCTGACCCGACATTCATTCTCCAGACAGGCTCGACCCCGGCCAACTGGGCAATTTTCTCGAGGCTTCCTCTCGGGTCTTGCTGGACCTGCTCGTAAGTTAGCGCAAGGAAGGACAGCCCGTTTTTCGCGAACCACCCATCCCAGGCCAGATTTTCCATCAGAATCTTTTCAAGCGATTCGGCGATAGCCTCGCCGTCATAGCGTGGGGCTGCGCGACTGACCTCGGTAGAGCGGAATCTGCGGGTTTGGCGCGCACGCGCCCATGAGATCGCCTGACCCAGCAGATCGCTGCGCGTCAGGCGCACATAGTGAAGGTTGGGAAGACTGGCGGGGAGGTTCACCTTCTTGGCAACTTGAGCGAATTGACTCGCAAAAAGCTTGATCGCGTAGATTCCGCAAGAGGACCGTCCTTCCGTCAGCGCCCTCAGAAGCTGCCCTCTGGCATCGCGCGGATAGCCTGGCTGTTCGAGCAGCCGGCGCCCGCCAAACCACTCCAGTGGATTGCCCAGCCCGGCGGAAGCCATCAGTCCTGCAAGATGATTGCTGCCGGTACGCGGCGAAGTGCACACAAGAATCCCAGTGCTTATCTCCGACAGAATTTCCGACGGGATTTGAACCACGGCCGGCCGGCGTCGAAAGAGATCGAGCGAGATCATCGTTTCAGCAAGAACACTGCCTGCTGGCCGAAGAAGTTCCAGAACCACCAGGGCATCGACAGGCCGATCTTCTGGCCGTTGGCGTCGAGCGCGGTCGCCTTCTCGACCGTCGCGCCGAGCTCTTCGCACAGATTGACGAAGTCGCGAATGGTGCAGAAGTGGATGTTCGGCGTGTCGTACCAGGAATAGGGCAGGTCCTTGGTTACCGGCATCCTGCCCTTGATCAGCAGCGAGAAGCGCACGCGCCAATGGCCGAAATTGGGGAAGGAGACGATCGCGCGGTTGCCGATCCGAAGCAGCTCGTCGAGCACAAGTTTCGGGTTGCGGGTCGCCTGCAGCGTTTGCGACAGGACGACGAAATCAAAACCTTTGTCGGGGTAGAATTCGAGGTCCTTGTCGGCATCGCCCTGGACGACGGAAAGGCCGCGCGCCACGCATTCGTTGACGCCGCGCTGTGACAGCTCCAGGCCGCGGCCATCAACCTGCTTGGTCGCCTGCAGAACCTCCAGAAGCACGCCATCGCCGGAGCCGACATCGAGCACGCGCGAATGCGGCGGGATGAGATCGGGGACGACTTCGAGGTCGACGCGCTGGGCGCGATTGACGCTCATGGGCACACCTCCGGCCTTTGAGCATTTGCGGCCAATGGGAATCTCGGCGCCTCAGAAGTGCGGCCAAGACACAGAGATCGCGCGCCGCTCATAGGCTGAGCCCCCTTGCGCGCGCCGCCGAGGCTATGAAGCCGTTGATGGCCGCGAACAATTCCGGTTCGTCGAGCAGGAAAGCGTCGTGGCCGCGGTCGGTCTCGATCTCGACGAAGGAGACGGACGCGCCGGCGGCGTTCAACGCATGCACGATCGAGCGGCTTTCCTCGGTCGGAAACAGCCAGTCGCTTGTGAACGATACCAGGCAGAAGCGTGTCTTGGTGCCGGCGAAGGCATCGGCCAGCCGTCCGCCGTGGTCGGCGGCGAGGTCGAAATAGTCCATAGCGCGGGTCAGATAGAGGTAGGAGTTGGCGTCGAAACGGTCGACGAAGGTCATGCCCTGATGGCGCAGATAGCTTTCGATCTGGAAATCGGCGTCGAAGCCGAAGGTCAGCGCCTCGCGATCCTGCAGGTTGCGGCCGAACTTGCGGTGCAGCGCTGCTTCCGAGAGGTAAGTGATGTGCGCGGCCATGCGCGCCACGGCGAGGCCCTTTTCCGGCCGCCTGCCGAAATCGAGATATTTGCCGCCGTGCCAGTCCGGATCGGCCATGACGGCCTGCCGCCCGACCTCGTGGAAGGCGATGTTCTGCGAGGAATGGCGGGCGCCGGTGGCGATCGGCAACGCGGAGAAGACGCGTTCCGGGTAGCTTGCGGCCCATTGCAGCACCTGCATGCCGCCCATCGAGCCGCCGAGCACGCAGAACAGCTTCTCGATGCCGAAATGATCGACCAGCATCAGCTGCGCCCGCACCATGTCGCGGATGGTGATGATCGGCAGGTCGAGCCCATAGGGCCTGCCTGTCGCCGGATCGGTCGAGGCCGGGCCGGTGGAGCCGAGGCAGCCGCCGATGACGTTGGCGCAAATGACAAAAAAGCGGCTGGTGTCGATGATCCTGCCGGGGCCGATCAGCACCTCCCACCAGCCCGGCTTGCCGGTCACGGGATTGGTGCTGGCGACATGCTGGTCGCCGGTCAGCGCGTGGCAGACGAGGATGGCGTTGGAGCGGGCGTCGTTGAGGGCGCCGTAGGTCTGGTAAGCGACCTGGAACGGCGACAGCACGGTGCCCGCATCGAGCTTTAGCGGTTTGTCGGGACCGAACTGCAACACCGGGCTCGACGGTTGGTCGGCCTCGTGGTTGGTCCTTGGAGCGCGCTGAGCGGCCATTGCATTCCCCATCCAGTCGCATCGATCTCGCGATACGGCGTCCGGCCGGCAACGGACAACAAAAAACCGGCCTGCCTTCGCAAAGCCGGTTACAGGTTGCAAACGGCCCTTTAGCGAATTGTTTAACGTGGCTGCAAGCCGACCGGCCAAATCACCACGGGAGATCCGGCTGTTCTTCTAGGGCCAGCGCCGCGCTTCGTCAACGGTCTGCCTACGCGCGAGCGCGCCGGCCCTCGACATTCGGGGCCACGGCCTGTATTTCCGCTGCGGCCTCGAACCAGGGCCTCTCGACGGATTTGTGACATGAAGCAGGATCAGCCACGTCCGACGCCCCGCGCGGGCATCATGGACATCGAGGCCTATGTGCCGGGAAAAAGTACCGCGCCGGCCGGCGTGACGAAGGTCTACAAGCTGTCGTCCAATGAGAATCCGCTCGGGCCCTCGCCGAAGGCGATCGAGGCCGCCCGGGAGGTGGCTGCCAAACTGGACGTTTATCCCGACGGCTCCGCCCGCCGGCTGCGCGAGGCGATCGCCGATGTGCACGGCCTCAATCCGGCAAACATCGTCTGCTCCAATGGCTCCGACGAGATCCTGGGGCTGCTGGCGCAGACCTATCTCGCGCCGGGAGACGAGGCCGTGTTCACCGAACACGCCTTCATGGTTTACAAGATCTATATCCAAGCCGCCGGCGCCAAGCCGGTGGCGGTCAAGGAGACGGACGAGCGCGCCGACATCGACGCAATCCTCGCCGCGGTGACGCCGGCGACGCGGATCGTGTTCCTCGCCAACCCCAACAATCCGACCGGCACTTACGTGCCGTTCCAGGAGGTGCGCCGGCTGCATGCCGGACTGCCCAAGAGCGTGCTCCTGGTGCTCGACGCGGCCTATGCCGAATATGTGCGGCGCAACGACTATGAAGCCGGCATCGAGCTGGCCGGGAGCTCGAAGAACGTGGTCATGACCCGCACCTTCTCCAAGCTCGGCCTCGGCGGCGCACGCATCGGCTGGATGTACGGACCGGCGCATATCGTCGATGCCATCAACCGGGTGCGCGGGCCCTTCAACGTCAATGCGACCGCGATCGAGGCCGGCATCGCGGCCATCCGCGACCGTGCCCATGTCGAGCGTAGCGTGGCGCATAACGAGAAGTGGCTTGCCTGGGTCAGCGAGGAACTGACCGGGCTCGGGCTGCGCGTGACGCCCAGCGTCGGCAATTTCGTGCTGATCCACTTCCCCGACAACAAAAAGCATTCGGCAGCGGCCGCGGACGACTATCTCAGCGCGCGCGGCTACATCCTGCGGCGCGTCACCGGCTACGGCTTTCCCAACGCGCTGCGCATGAGCATCGGCATCGAGGAGGCCAATCGCGGCGTCGTCGAGGCGCTCAAGACATTTCTGAAAAGCTGAAGCACCATGACAGCACCGATGTTCGGAAGAATAGCGCTGGTCGGCATCGGCCTGATCGGTTCGTCGCTCGCCCGCGTCATCCGCCGCGAAGGCCTGGCGCGCCACATCGCTATCGCGACGCGCAGCCAATCGACGCTCAAGCGCGCCGAGGAACTGGGTCTCGGCAATTCCTACACGACCGAGGCCGAAGACGCGGTGCGCGACGCGGATCTCGTCATCGTCTCGGTTCCGGTCGGCTCGTCCGGCGAGGTCGCGGCCGAGATCGCGCCGGCGCTGAAGAAAGGCGCGATCCTCACCGATGTCGGCTCAACCAAAGCTTCGGTGATCGCGCAAATGCAGCCGCATGTGCCCGTCGGTGTGCATTTCATCCCCGGGCACCCGCTGGCGGGCACGGAAAAGTCCGGGCCGGATGCCGGCTTCGCCGATCTCTTCGACAACCGCTGGTGCATCTTCACGCCGCTGCCGAGCACGGATCCGGAGGCGCTGGAAAAGCTCTCCGAATTCTGGCGGCGCTGCGGCTCCAACATCGACACGATGGACCCGCAGCATCACGACATGACCTTGGCCATCGTCTCGCATCTGCCGCATATCATCGCCTACAACATCGTCGGCACCGCCGACGACCTGGAATCGGTGACCAAGACGGAAGTCATCAAATACTCCGCTTCCGGTTTTCGCGACTTTACCCGACTGGCCGCTTCCGACCCGACCATGTGGCGGGACGTGTGCCTGCACAACAAGGACGCGATCCTGGAAATGCTGGCGCGCTTCTCGGAGGATCTGGCCTCGTTGCAGCGAGCGATCCGCTGGGGCGACGGCGAAAAGCTGTTCGACCTGTTCACCCGCACGCGCGCCATCCGCCGCTCGATCATCGAGGCCGGCCAGGATATCGATGTGCCGGATTTCGGCCGTCAGGCCGTGGAGCACCCGGGGGCCAAGCCCTAGGCCTTCTGTCCCGATGGGGGCCAGTGCGCCGCCATCATGGCCATTGTCTCGGCTCTGTCCGGAGCGCCGAGCCGGCCGCCGAAGCGCAGGCATTTAAGCGCGGCGGCGGCGCTGGCAAAGCGCAGCGCCTGCTCGGGCGGCATGGCTTCGGCAAGGCCGACGGCGAAGGCGCCGTGGAAGACGTCGCCGGCGGCGAGCGTGTCGACCGCCTTGACCTTCGGCGCCTCGACATGCCGGACGCGACCGGTTCCCCGATCATGCCACCAGGTTCCGGCAGCGCCGCCCGTCACCGCGACGAAGGCGTCGGTGCGCGAGGCGAGATCGGCGCATGCGCTTTCCGGATCGAGCGCATGGCCGCAGACGATCCGCGCCGCCGGCTCCGAGGCGACGATGTGCGAGGCCAACGGCAAAAGCCGCTCGAGCACGTCGACCGGCGCGGTGTCGGCGTCGAGGATCGCCGGACGGCCGGCGTCCCGCGCGGCCGCCAACGCAAGTGCCGCGGCGCCCGGCCAGCGGACGTCCACCAGCACGGCGTCGAAGGCGGAAAGTTCGGCAAGCGGCAGCGTGTCGGGATCGGCTTGCGCCCTGCTGTCATAGAAGGGCACGATGATGCGCTCGCCATGGGCATCCACCAGGATCGCGGCCAGCGCCGAGCGCGCGCCGGCGACGCGGCGGACCAGGCTGCAGTCGACGCCTTCCGCCTCGATCTCGGCGATCAGCCGGTCGCCGACCGCATCGTCTCCCGCGCTCGCCCAAAGCGACACATCGGCGCCGAGGCGATGCGCGGCGCAGGCCGCACTCGTCGCCATGCCGGAGGCGATCTGGACACCGTCGCTGGCGATGAACTTGCCCTGATGCGCGGGCAGCGTCTCGAGACGCAGGATCGTGTCGAGGGTGAACGCGCCGACGCTGAGCAGTTTGACCGGTCCCGCCATCGCAGCCTCAATCGACCGGCTTGATCTTGCCGAGCGGGATGAAGCCAAGCGAAGCCTTGCCCTTCACGATCTTGAGCGGCATGGACGGTTGGTTGCCGAGCATGGCAATGCCGGCAAAACCCTGCTCGATCTCGCTCTTGTGCTCGGGAATGGCGCCGGCGAGGATCGCCGCTACGGCCTTTGGGTCCTTTAGCTTGATCGACAGATTTGCATCGATCAGGCCGTCGGCGTCGATCGAGATCGGCCCGGACACAGTTACGCGCGCCGTGCCTGATGACACGTCGAGGCTGGCAATCTCGACCGACTGGCCGCGCAGGCTTTTCGGCGGCGCCTTAATCAGCGCGACGCCGTTCTTCACTGTCGCTTCGCCGGCGCCGTCGAGTTCCGGCAGCACGCGTCCGCCGACAGCTTCCGCGTCGATCTTCAGGTCGCCAAAGCTGCCGGTATAGACGAGGTCCTGGCCGTTCGGCTGCAGCTGGCCGGCCGCCTGGCCGGCGCTGAACAGCTGCACGGGATCGGTGTCGTCGGCCGGATCGGTCTGTCCAGACAAGCCTTCCGCCTGAAGCGAAATGCGGCGCGGAAGCGGCCATGACAGCTTGACCGTGGCGTGCAGCTTGTCCCAGTCGAGCCAAAGCGGCGGCATGCCCGGCGCCACAGTCCGCAACGGCCCGCGCAGGTTCGCCACGGGCGACAGAGGCTGGGTGATGCGAGCGACGACGTTCATATCGCCGGTCGAGGCCGCTACATTCCTGGCATCGTCCTGATAGGCCAGGCTGTCGCAGGCGACCGTGAAGTCCAGTGGATAACCGCTGACCGTGAGATTGGCGCAGTCGGCCTTGATGCCCTTGCCTCCAAGCTCGGCCACGGCCCGCTCGGCCTCGGTCTTGACCTTGCCGGCGAGATAGAACCATCCGCCGCTGTAGAGCGCGAACAGCATCAAGATGAACGCCGCAAGCCAGAACAGCCGGCGGCGAGGTTTGCGCGATCGCTCGTCACTTGACGTCATGCTGCGGCTCTCGTTAACCCCTCATGCGGCGAGCGGGTGGTTGTTCTTACGCACGACAAGCGGGGACAGAAGAAGCACCTTACCGGTGTGGTGTCGTCACTCGAATGCAATCAGGCTTGGCGATATGGGCGATTTTTGGGTTTTTGGCTACGGGTCGCTGATCTGGCGGCCCGGTTTCGCACATGTCGAGACGCGGCGCGCCCGTCTTTACGGCTTCCGCCGGTCGCTCTGCGTCTATTCCTTCGTCCATCGCGGTACGCGTGAGCGGCCGGGCCTGGTGCTCGGCCTCGACCGCGGCGGCTCCTGCGTCGGGCTCGCCTTCCGCGTGCCCGGCGATTTGCGTGACGAAGTGCTTTCCTATCTGCGCGAGCGCGAGCTGGTGACCAGCGTCTATCTCGAACGCACTCTCGATGTCCGGCTGGATGGGGCGGGACAAGGCGGAACGGTCGAAGCGGTCGCCTACATCGTCGACCGCGCGCATGAGCAATATGCCGGCGGGCTCGACGCCGACCATGCGGCAAAAGTCGTGCGCGGCGCCGTGGGCCAATCGGGCAGGAACGAAGACTATGTCCTGAGCACAGTGGAGCATCTGAGGGCGCTCGGCATCCGCGACCACTGGCTGGAAGAGGTGGGGCGGCAGGTCGCGCCTTCGTGAAGATCTGGCCCGATCAAAAAGCAAAACCATGCCTTTGACCTGGGCAAGGCACGACCTAGCTTAGCCGCAATCCATCCTCTGGGCATCCAGGCCCTTCCCAGCATCACGGAGATCAGTCTTGCAGAAACGCCGTCTCGGTCGCACCGACCTTTCCATCGCGCCGCTGGTCCTTGGAGGCAACGTCTTCGGTTGGACCGCCGACGAGAAGACCTCGTTCGACCTGCTCGACCGCTTTGCCGAGGCCGGCTTTAACGCAGTCGACACGGCGGACGCCTATTCGCGCTGGGCGCCGGGCAACAAAGGCGGCGAATCCGAAACCATCATCGGCAACTGGATGAAGAGCCGCGGCAACCGGGACAGCATCGTCGTCATCACCAAGGTCGGCTCCGACATGGGACAGGGCAGGCGGGACCTCTCCGCAGCCTATATCGAAAAGGCGGTCGACCAATCGCTCAAGCGGCTGCAGACCGACGTCATCGACCTCTATCTGTCGCACTGGCCGGACCCGGCGACGCCTTACGAGGAAACGCTCGGCGCCTATCAGCGCCTGCTCGATAAGGGCAAGATCCGCTACCCGGGCTGCTCCAATCTCGATGCGGGGCAATTGCGCGCGGCCCTGGATGTCGCCAGCCTGCGGGGCCTGCCGCGTTACGAGGTTCTGCAGCCCGAATACAACCTGTACGATCGCTCTTCGCTGGACGGCCCGCTGCTCGACCTGTGCAAGGCTGAAGGCCTCGGCGTCATCACCTATTTCAGCCTGGCCAAGGGGTTTCTCAGCGGCAAATACCGCAGCAAGGCCGACCTTGGCCGGAGCGAGCGTGGCGAAGACGTGGCCGAGTATCTCAACGAGCGCGGCATGCGCATTCTCTCCGCGCTCGATGCCGCGGCCGGGCGCCATTCGGCCAAGCAGGCCGAAGTGGCGCTCGCCTGGATCATGGCGCGGCCGGGCATCACCGCGCCGATTGCCAGCGCCACGACGCCCGCACAGATGGAAAGCCTGATCCGCGCCGCATCGCTCAAGCTTTCCGCCGACGACATCGCAGCGCTCGATCGCGCCAGCGCTTAAGGCGTGTCGCTATTCAGGGGGTGCCGGCCTGACCCGGATCCAACATGCGTTAGTGCAGTAGGTCCCACGCACGATCGTTCAAGACCTTTTCGGTACCTCGCGATAATTCCTGCCCGATCGCGGCAGGAATTGAGGTTCGGGATGACCGGAGACGTTCTGTCTGAAGCGCAGCCCTGGCAGCAGGTGCTGGCGCTGGTCATGGCGGCGACCGTTGTCATGGGTAGCCCAGGTCCGGCGACGATCAGCGTCACCGCCGTCGGCGCCGCTTTCGGGCTGCGGCCTTCGCTGGGTTATATGTCCGGCATCGTGCTTGGAACGATGGCCGTGCTCCTGGTTGTGGCCGCCGGGATATTCGGCATGCTCGCCTCGGTGCCGGGGCTGGCGCCGTTGCTGACTGTCGCTTCGGCCCTCTATATCCTCTACCTTGCCTTCAGGATCGCGACAGCGCCGCCGCTTGCCCAAGGCGGCAATGCGGCGGCGCGTCCCACCTTCTTCGGCGGCTTCATGCTCGCCGTCGCCAACCCGAAAGCCTATGTGGCGATCGGCGCGGTCTTCGCGGGAGCTTCATCCACGGTCGACGGGCTCGGGATTTCGACCAAGCTTTTGGTGCTGGCAGCGATGATCGTCGCCATTCATGTGCTCTGGCTTCTCGCTGGGACGATTTTCGCGAGGCTGCTGCGCGATCCATTGGCGTCGCGGATCATCAATCTCGTCTTCGCGGCGACGCTGGTGCTGACGACTGCACTGGCGGGGCTGCCGTAAGGGGAGCTCAGGCCTTCGGCGCAGCGCCGAGCTCTGCCAGCCGCTTCACCGCCGTCGGCGGCATCGGCGGCGGGTTCGGCGCGCGCGAGGCCTCGACCAGCAGCTCGTCGCAGGCGGTCTCGGTCTCGCCGATCAGCCGCTGCATGAACTCCTCCTTGTCGAGCCCCGGAGGAATCGGCGGCAGGAAACGGGCCTTTATGGTGCCCGGATAACGCATGAACTTGCGGCGCGGCCAGTAGAGGCCGGCGACATGGGCGACCGGCACCACGGGAACGCCCAGCTGGGTATAGAGCTCGACGATGCCGTATTTGTAGGACGGCTCGGCGCCCGGTGGGCGACGAGTGCCTTCCGGGTAGATGATAAGCTGACGCGGGTTGCGCGCCATCTCCTGCCTTGTCGCGGCAACGACCGCTTTCAGCGCCTTGGAGCGGCTGCCGCGGTCGACCGGGATCATGCGCATCTTCATGATGTACCAGCCGAAGAAGGGGATCCAGGTCAGTTCCCGCTTCAGGATATACAAGGCGTCGTCGAGATAAGGAAAAAAGGCGATCGCGTCCCAGAAGGACTGATGCTTCGGCGCCAGGATGAAGGACCCCTCAGGCAGGTTCTCGGCGCCCGTGATTTCGCTCCTGGTGCCGGCGATCTTGTCGTAAAGCCACATCGAGGTGCGCGACCAGAATTTCGGCACGAACCAGGCGCGGTGGCGGGGCGACAGGAAATAGAAGGGCGTCCAGAAGATCATCTGAACGACCAGGCTGAGATAGAAGGCTAGGTTGAACGCCAGCGAGCGGATAATGAGCATGCGGGAAAGGGCCCGGTGTGGAAGTGAGCGTTGGTTACACCAAGCGCGGGCAAAAAGGAAACGGCGCGACGGTGGGGCGCATCACAGCGAGCGCGCCAGCCGCTCCTTCAGGCGGGGCGCCGCGAAATCGAGGAAGGCGCGCAGCTTCACCGGCAGCAGGCCCTGACCGGCATGCAGGAGATTGACCGGCCATGGCGGCGGCTCGAACGGCTCGAGCACGACATGAAGCGCGCCGGCGCGCACCGCGGCGTCCGCCTGATAGGAGAGCACCCTCGTCAGGCCGAGGCCGGCGATCGCCGCATCGATTGCTGCCTCGGCGGTGTTGAGCTGCAGCCGCGAGCGGACCGGAACCACGGTTTCGCTCTTGCCGGTGCCGAAGCTCCACGTCGCGGGAGAGGCAAGCCCTTCGAAGGTGATGCAGTTGTGGCCTGAAAGGTCGCGCGGTTCGAACGGCGTGCCATGCTTCGCAAGATATGCCGGGCTGGCGCAGACGATGCGGCGGATCTGGCCGACGCGCGCTGCGACCATGGCCGAATCCGGCAGCTCGCCGATGCGCACGGCAAGATCGATATGCTCCTCGATCAGTTGCGTGATCCGATCGGACAGCGTCAGGCGGATGTCGACCTCGGGATAGGCGGCCAGAAAATCTGTGACGACCGGCAGCACATGCAGGCGGCCGAAGACGACCGGCGCAGTGATCACCAGCTCGCCGGTCGGGCTCAAATATTCGCCAGCGGCGGCTCGTTCGGCTTCGCCCACCTCATCGAGAATACGGCGGCAGGCGGCGAGATAGGAACGACCAGCGTCCGTCAAGGTGAGGCGCCGCGTCGAGCGGTTGAGCAGACGCGTCTTGAGGTGCCTCTCCAGTTCGGAGAGCTTGCGGCTGACGGTGGCGAGCGGTACGCCGGCGTGTCGCGCGACGGCGGAAAGGCTGCCGGCCTCCACCGTGGCTACGAACAAGGACATGGCGTCGAGGCGGTCCATCTATTCTTCCGAAATGTGGAAGGATGGATTGCAACTATGCCTTCTAGCTCCGGATTTCGGAAGGGGCTACATGTCGTTCCACTTTGGCAGAGGACCGCCGCCATGGACGCCTTCACCAGCGACGTCGCCTTTACCCCTACGGTCAAGGCCATCCAGTCCCGCAAGGGCTCGCGCGCATCTTATGCGCGGGTCGAGGAGCGCGGCGGCTGGCGGGCGACGATCACGCCCGACCTCGCTGCCTTCATCGAGGCGCAGACCAGCGTGTTCCTGGCGACAGCCAATGGCGGAGGTCAACCTTATGTTCAGCATCGCGGCGGGCCAGCCGGCTTCCTGAAGGTGCTGGACGGGCATACGATCGGCTTTGCCGATTTCTCGGGGAACCGGCAGTTCATCACCCAGGGCAATCTTGCGGACAATTCCCAGGCTTTCCTGTTCCTGATCGACTACATGCTTCGGCAGCGCATCAAGATCTGGGGCACGGCGCGCGTCGTCGAGGACGATGCGGAGCTGACGGCGAGGCTGATGCCGGCCAACTACAAGGCGCGGCCGGAGCAGGCGATCCTGTTCAGCGTCACGGCCTGGGATGCAAATTGCCCGCAGCACATTCCGCAGCGCTTCGAGGCGGCGGATGTGGCCGCGGCGCTCGCCGAGCGGGATAGACGCATTGCCGGTCTGGAGCAGGAGATCGCACGCCTGCGCAACAGCGCGTCTGGCGAAACTTAGTTCTTGCTCACCGTAGAGGCTTCGGCGAGCGTGACGCCCTCGGTGGTCGGCCGAAGCGGGACGATGCCGCGCGCCAGCGCCAACACATATTTGCTGTATTCGGTGAGCAGCACGCGCAGCGCTTCCGGCTTGGTCAGCCAGCTGCCATTGCCGAGCTTGTTGTTGACCACCGGATAGGGCTCAAGCCGCGCGCCATGCAGCAGCCGGCCCATCTCGAGCAGGCTGCGCGGCATGTGGTAGTTGTTGGTGACGACGATGATGCTGCCATAGGCGTGGCTTTCCACCCATTTGGCGCTCTCCTCGGCATTGCCGATCGTGTCGAGCGCGGCGCGGTCGATGTCGACGCAGCAGGAGAACAGCTGCTTGTCGCCGCCCATTGCCGCTTGCAATTGGCGGCGGCTCGCAGTGGGGTGCACACCGCTGATCAAGAGCCGCTCGCCCTTGCCTGATGCCAGCAGATCCATGGCGGCGTCGAGCCTCGACTGACCACCGGTGAGCACGATGATTGCGTCGGCCCTGGCCGGATTGACCGGCGTCGTCATGTTGCTGACCTTGTCGGCAAACCAGCCGAAGCCGCCGGCGAAAAGCGCCAGCAGGGCAAGCACGAAGAAACCGCAGAAACGAAGCGCAAATCTGAGACGACCGGTTCTTGCAGACGCAGCACCGCGCGTAAGCGCCGCTGGCATCCGTCCAGCCGTTCCGATCGAGTCCCGCGCGTCCATCATCCCCAGGTTAATCCTGAAAACATCCAATGGTTAACTCTGAAACGTCGCCTTTCATAGATAGCACGGCGCACATTGCGTTACGGCAGTTTCCCTTGCGTGATCATGCACTTGTAAGGTCCGGGTCGCATTGGAACCCAACTTGCCAACTCTTGCATTCGCGCCACACTTGGTTTCGCGTCATGATCAGCTTGCCTCCGGCTGCCGGATGTCGATCTCACTGAGATAGGCGACGACCGTGGCATGTGAGGTCGCCGCGGTCAGCGCGCCGATCACCAGCACCATCAGGGCGACGCCGAGATAGCCGGTCGAGCCGATCGCGAAATTGCCGAACAGCGCGGTCGCCTGGTCGGCCTCAGGCGTCGCCATGTTGCGCGACGACCACCAGGAAAAGACGATGAAGACCAAGATAGCGGCGGCACCTCCGGCGGCGGCGCCCTTCATGCCGGTGACCAGGAAATGCCAACGGAATTCGCGCGCGATGAAGCGGGCCTCGGCGCCCACAAAATGCAGGACCTCGATGATGTGGCCGTTGCCGGCCATGGCGCCGCGCGTGGCGAACACCACCGTCAGCACCGTCGCCGATAATATCAGCGCCAAAACGGCAAAGCCGATCGTCACTGTCGTATGCGCCATGGCGACCAGCCGGTCGACCCAGGTGCGATGGTCGTCGAGCGCGGCGCTCGGCAGCTTGGGCGTGATCGCGGCGCGCATGGCCGCGAAGTCGGGCGGATTGGCTTCGTCGATGGTCACGACGATGAGGCGCGGCACCGGCAGTTCATCGATGTTGAGGCCGGTGCCCAGCCACGGCTCCAAAAGGCGCGCCGTCGCATCGCGGTCGACGATCCTCGTACCCTTCACACCCGGGAACTCGCTGGCGATCTCAGAGGCCTGCGCGAGGGCTGCTTCCATGTCGAGACCCTCAACGGGCTTGATCTGGATCGTCGCCTCGCGCGAGATCTGGTTCTCCCACACCGAGGCGGTGTCGCGCACCAGCGTCACGGCGCCGAAGGTCAGGCAGGACAGGAAGGTCATGATGGCGATGACCAGCACCAGCGCCCGGCCGGCGATGTTGTGCGCCGGCACGATCGGCGCCATCTTGCGCTGAACGCGCCGAACGGCAGCCGGCGTCTCGGCGGCTTCCTCGTGCAGGTGATCGGCCGGAAGTTCAGTCATAAACGTCCAGCCTTCCGCCGGCGAGAATCATGCGCCGGGCATCGACCTGCTCCATCAGGCCGAGGTCGTGGGTTGCGATCACCACGGCGGTGCCGAGCCGGTTGAGCTCGATGAAGAGCCTCAGCAGCCGGCGCGCCAGCGGCGGATCGACATTGCCGGTCGGCTCGTCGGCAAGCAGGATCTCGGGCTGCTCGATCAGCGCGCGAGCGATCGCAGCACGCTGCTTCTCGCCGCCCGACAGCACCGGCGGCAGCACATGCATGCGCTCCCCGAGGCCAACCCATTTCAGGAGCTCGGTGACGTCGGTGCGATAGCTCGCCTCCTCGCGCCCGCGCACGCGCAACGGCAGCGCCACGTTCTCGTAAGTGGTCATGTGGTCAAGCAGGCGGAAATCCTGGAACACCACGCCGATGCGGCGCCTGAGCAGCGGCAACTCGCCGCGCGAGATGCGCGAACGATCCTTGCCGAAAATGGTGATCAGGCCGCGCGTCGGCTTCAGCGACATGAAAAGCAGGCGCAGCAAGGTGGTCTTGCCGGCGCCCGAGGGGCCGCTCAGGAACTGAAAGGAGCGCTCCGGAATGTGCAGGGAAATGTCGCGGAGGATCTCCGGACCCATGCCATAGCGGAGGCCGACATTTTCGAAGCGGATCACGTTCGGCGACCTGAAACCTTAGGCGGCATCCCGCCAGCCTGTTCTCTGCCAAGACCATCGGCCGGCATGGTTAATCGTTGGTTAATTTCTGCGCGCTTTCGACGTTTCACAGCAGTTCCGGTGGGGAAGCGTTAACCATTTGCGTTTACCCAAAAGCAACGAAGATTGCACTGGGGCCGTAATGGCTGAGGATAGAACCGCGCGCTCTGTTTCCGGCGAAATCATGACCGGCACGGCGACAAAGGCCGCGCCGGAGCGCGTCATCCTCGACACCGATGTCGTCGATGCCGACTATGTGGTGCTGCCGCGATTCGCCGCCCGTTCGGAACCGATTGCGGCGCCGTTGCCGCCGCAAGCGCCCTCGACGCCATCCATCGCTGGCATGGGCATGCTGCGCAAACCGGAGGCCGCGCCGGCGCGGCCGGCCTCGCGTGGCGGTCCAATCTTCTGGGCCGCCGGAGTGGGCGCCGCACTCGTGGCTTTCTGGGTGTCGGGCGGACATGCCCTGGTGCGTCAGAGCCCCTTCTGGGCGGCTGCGCAGCCGGCAAGCGCGCTCAGCATTTCCGGTGTGACGTCGCGAATCGATACCTCGGGGCTGAAGCCCATCCTGTTCATCGACGGCGAGGCCGCCAATGACGGCGTACGGGCGGAGTCGCTGCCGCCGCTCGAGATCCGCGTCACGGACAATGCCAGCAACGTCATCCGCTACAGGCTGGGGACATCCAACCGCTCGCTGGCGCCCGGCGAAAGATTCGGCTTTTCCAGCCGGCTCGATGTGCCTAGAAACGGCGTGAGGGCCGTATCGGTCACCTTCGCCGGGTAGGTGCATCGATGTTCAGCTAATGCCGGCCTGCAAATAGTGGTTTCCTGCGCTTGGGCGCTCAGGTGCCCGCTCCGCTCCGGTTCTCGGAACCCGCTATTTTGGGCTCGGCCTGACCTGAATATTGATGCACCTAGCCCCTCCGGCGTTGCAGGCGATTCTGAAGGAAAAAGCTATGCCAGTTGTACGCGGCAAGGACATCGAGGTCCTGTTTTCGGCGTCGGCGATCGCCCGGCGCAATCTCGAGCTCGCCAAGGAAATCGCCGGGCGCGACTATCACGACCTGCTTGTGATATCGATACTGAAAGGCGCGTTCGTCTTTGCCGCCGATCTTATCCGCGCCATGCACGATGTCGGCCTGTCGCCCGAGGTCGAATTCATCTTCATCTCCAGCTATGGAGCCGGCACCACAAGCGGCGAGGTCAAGGTGCTGCGCGACATCGACAACGAGGTCGCCGGCCGCGACGTTCTTTTGATCGACGACATCCTCGAATCCGGCAAGACGCTTTCCTTCACCCGCGACCTGATGCTGTCGCGCGGCGCCAGGAGCTGCGCCATCGCGGTGCTGCTCGACAAGCGCATGCGCCGCCAGACCACGCTCAACGCCGATTATGTCGGCTTCGACTGCCCCGATTATTTCGTCGTCGGCTACGGCATGGACGTCGCGCATGCTTTCCGGGAATTGCCGTTTGTCGGGGTCGTGAAAGGCGACAAGTAAGGTCGCGCCGAAATAGGCCGCATAGACGTTTCAAATCTTCAGAAAACGTCAACGTTTCGGCGGCATCTATCTCGGCATGGCAAAGCTTTTGATCGTCGAGGACGATGAATCCGTCCGCACCCTCGCTGCCCGCGCGCTGGAGCGTGATGGGCACAGTGTCACCATCGCCGCCGATGGCGCGCAGGGGCTCACCCTGATCCGCCAGCAGCGCGGCAGCTACGATCTCGTGGTGTCCGATATCCGCATGCCGGAGATGGACGGCATCGAGATGGCGTCCGCGGCGGCAAAACAGTTTCCGGCCATGAAGATCATGCTGATGACCGGCTATGCCGACCAGCGCGAGCGCGCCGAGGAATTGAACGGCATCATCCTCGACGTCGTGCAGAAGCCGTTCACGCTTGCCGAAATACGCGCCCGCGTCGGACGGGCATTAAGCTGCTTCGCTTGATCGTTTAGACGGCATCGCCGGTCGCTGCGATTGCAGGTGCTGCGCCGCGTCGGCGCTCACCGTTGAGTGCGGCCAGACCGGCGCCGATGATCAGCGCCGCGCCCAGCACCGTCGTTGACCGCGGGACCTCGGCGAAGAACAGGAAGCCCCACAGCGGCGACCAGAGGATGCCCGTGTATTCGAAGGTTGCGACCCGGTTGGCGGGCGCCATCCGGTAGGCCTGCGACAGCAAGATCATGCCGGCGGAGGCAACGAAGCCGCAGGCCGCCATCTTCAGGAAGTCCGGCAGCGCCGGCCAGACCCAGGGCCGCACCAGGAAGTCGAGGCTCGGGTGGCCCGCATGGGTGATGCCGGCAAGATGAAACACCGCGGCGACCGCCACAGCGCCGGTGAGATAGGCGCCGTTCTGGTAGAAGGCCATCACCGTCGAGGATTCGGTCTCGCCGATCCGGCGCGCCATCAGCTGCGAGAACCCGTAGAGGAATGCCGAGCCGAGCGACAGCAGTGCCGCCCAGTCGAATAATCCGGCGCCCGGACGCAACATCACGACCACGCCCACGAGGCCGATCAGCACCGTCGTCAGCGTCCGCCCGGAGACGTGCTCGCCGAGATAAGGCCCGGCAAGCAACATGATAAAGAGCGGCGCCATGAAATAGAGCGCTATCGCGTCGGCCAGCGAGAGGGCGGCAATCGCCAGATAGTAGACGGTGTAGGAGCTGAATTGGATGAAGCCGCGCAGCGTCAGCATGCCCGCTCGTTTCGACAGCAAGGCTGTCAGGCCGACATCGGCCTGGACGATAACGACCAGGATCGGCAGCGCCACGAGGGCGCGGATCGCCATCACTTCCGTCACCGGATAGCTGCCCGAAACCGCCTTCACCAGCGGGTCCTGCAACGAAAAGACGAGAACGCCGAGGCAGAGGCTCAAAATGCCAAGCACCATCCGGTTCTGCATGTTCGTTCCAGTGAAAAAGAGCCCGCCACCGTTTCGGGCAGCGGGCACGAGTGAGGACTCTTCGAATTGGTCCGCGGCCGAATCTCACGGCCGCATATCCAATGGGTAGAGCAACTATCCTGCGGCGTTTGACATGTTGCAAACGAATTGGAATGATACCAGCAATAAAAATTTCTTATGGCGGCATCGATGAAGCCCACCCTCGACAGCGACCTCCTGCGCACCTTCGTGGCGGTGGCCGAGACCGGCAATTTCACCAAGGCGGCCGAAAAGGCCGGACGCACCCAGTCGGCGGTGTCCATGCAGATGAAGAAGCTGGAAGACATGGTGGGCGACAGCCTGTTCGAACGCGGCTCTCGCGGGGTGGCGCTGACACGTCGCGGCGGCGAGCTGATCGCCAACGCCCGCCGCATCGTCTCGCTGCTCGACGAGACGGCGGCATCGCTGGTCGCGCCGCCGCTCGGCGGGCTGGTGCGCATCGGCATTCCTGCCGAATACGGACGGTCGATCTTGTCGCGGGCACTTGGCGAATTCGCCAAACGTCACCCGCGCGTGGAGGTCACGGTGCGTTACGCGCATTCCGACTCGCAGGTGAGGGCGCTTGCGGCCGGCGAACTCGACCTTGCGGTGGTGTTCGAGTGGGAAGGTTTTTCCGGCGGCGATGTGCTGATGCACGATCCCACGGTATGGGTGACGTCAACGCTGCATCACATGCATGAGGAGCGGCCGGTGCCGATCGCGCTTTACAGCCGCAATGGCTGGTGCCGGGACTTCGCGATCAAGTCGCTGCAGCAGCGCGGCCTCGACTACCGCGTCGCCTACACCAGCGACACCAATGGCGGCCTGACGCTGGCGGTCACTTCTGGCCTGGCGATCGCACCGATCTCGCGCAGCAACATCCCGCCCGATTGCCGCGAGCTGACCGCCGCCGACGGCTTCGGCGACATCGATTCCTCGAATGTGGTGCTGCACCGCAATCCGCTGGCGACGGGCGAAGCGATCGACGGGATGGAAAACGCGATCCGTGAGGCTTTCATGCTGACCAGGCAGGCACAGGCAACAGTCAGTCTTTGACTTACGAAACGGTCCGCTCAATCCGGCGGTCCGCTCTCCATCTGCTTGAGCCAGCGCATGGCATCCTCAAGGCGATCGTCGCCCCAGAACAGCTCGCCGTCGACGACGAAGCTCGGCGAGCCGAAGATGCCGAGCGCCTTGGCCTGCTCCGTCGCGGCCGCGAGCTCGGCCTTGGCGTCATCGCTGTCGGCCCGCCGAAGAACCGGCTCCGCTTTCTGTCCGGCCTTCTCGATGCTCGCCGAAATGTTTGGCTCGCTACCCGCCGGCTCACCCATTTCGAACCAGCGCCGGTAGCTTTCCCGGGCATAGGCTTCGCACCAGCCCTCGTGCGCCGCGATGAGAGCCACGCGATTGGCGCGTTCGAGCTCGGCCAGCGGGTAGGGGGCCGGCAGTTTCGGCACCATCCTGTACATCGCCGCTCGGCGCTCGATGTCGCGCCACATATAAGCCGCCTTCGCCGGCTTCTTGGCAAAGGGAATGTTGTCCATCTCGATCATGATGGCGCGCACATTGAAGGGTCGCCAGCGGAACTCGATGCCGGTCTCAGCCGCAACCTCGGCGAGACGCATCACCGAAAGATAGGTGTAGGTGCTGCCGATGGAGAACCAGAAGTCGATCATCGCCAGTCTCCCTTGACGATGACGATACCGGCAGGCAGCGCGGCCTGCAATGCGTGTGGCGAGAGCGACCTGCGGCTGCCCGCTACCTCAGTCTCTTTCGAAAAAGGTCAGGCGATTGCCGAACGGATCGATCACCGTGACCTCCTTCGTCTGCCAAGGCGTCGTCTCAAGGCCCGGCCTGTTGAAGCGGTAGTTCTTGGCCTTGAACTCGCGATGCAGCTCAATGATGCCGGTCGCTTCGATGCGTATATTGGCACCGGGCGAGCCGTCGCCATGATGCTCGCTCAAATGCAGCTCGCAGCCGTCGCGGGCGACGCCCATATAGAGCGGCGCGTTGTCGTCGAAGCGATGCTCGAAGCGGACCTCGAAACCGAGGAAGTCGAGATAGAACTCTCGCGCCTTGACGGTATCGAACATGCGCAGGATCGGCGTGACGGTTCCAAGCTTCGGCATGTCGGCGGTGACCGGTGTGGGCGCTATTTCAGTTCGAGCAGGCGTTCGAGGTAGCTGCGCTCGATGTCCGGGCTGAGCGCGTTGCCGAGGCGCTTGCGGATCGCTTCGAGGATCTGGCGGGCGCGCTGCACGTCGATCTCGTCGGGCACCTTGACGGAGTTGCCGTCGTCGGGGCCCTTCGTGGCGCGCGGCCGGCCAAGCGGGTCGCGGTCGGCGTCCTGCTGACGTCCGCCCTGTTCGCTGCCGCCCTGGTCGCCCTGCATGGCCTGCATCTGCTTCATCATCTCCTTGGCGCCGCGGCGCAGCGCCTCCAGCGCGCGGCCCTGGTGGCCGACCGCCTGGTCGCCTTCGCCTTCGCCCAGCGCCTGCTCGGCATCGCCCATGGATTTGCCGGCCTCGCCAAAGCCCTCATTGGGCTGCATGCCCATGCCTTCGAGGCCCTTCTTCAGCTTGTCGAGCTCGCTCTGCAGCTGGCCCTGACCTTCCTGCAGCTGCTTCAGCGCATCCGCGAATTCCTGCGGCGTCATTTGCTTCGGCCGGCCGAGCGGGTCGCGGTCATCACCGGGCTTCTGCCCATCCTGCGACTGCTCGCCATCCTCGCCCAGCTGCTCGTCGCGATTTGCACCGCGCTGCCGATCGCCGCGCTGCATCTGGTCGAGGCGGAAGGTATCGTTCATCATCTCCTGCTGGCGCCGCATGATCTCGCCCAGCTTGTCCATCTGCTGGCGCATCTCGCTGTCCTGCTCGCCGGCCTGCTGCTGGCGCCCGGCCTGCAGGTTGTTCATCATGTCCTGCAGTTCCGACAACAACTGCTGGGCCCGGTCTCGGTCGCCGGATTTGGCGAGATTCTCGATCTCGTCCATCATCCGGTTGATGTCGCTCTGGCGCAGTTCCCGACCGTTCTGCTGCATCTGCGGCGCGTTCGGGTTCTGCTGGGCGCGCTGGGCGAATTCCTGCAGGAACTGGTTCATCGCCTCGCGAAGTTCCTTCATCGCCTTTTCGAGCTCTTCGTCGCTGGCGCCGTTTTTGATGGCGTCCTGTAGCGCCTGCTGCGCCTGGCGCAGCCGACGCTCGGCGGCCGACAGATTGCCTTCCTCGATGCCGAGCGCGATCTCCCACAGATAAGCCACCTCGTTGCGTAGCTGGTCGTCGTTCTCGGCAAGCTTCAGCCGGCTCCTCGCGCTCATGATCGCCAGGTAATGCGACATGTTGTCGAAGGTATCCTCGGGGCGCAGGGTGATCGCGTCCATCAGGTCGAGCACGCGCGGCTTGGCGTTGGCGTCGAGCGCCAACAGGCGGCGCTGCTCGATCACAGCGCGGGCCAGCGGATTGGAGAAGGGCCGCTCCGGCATCACCAGCGTCTTGGTCTCACTGGTGGCGGTATGGCCGGCATCGTCGGTGGCGGTGAGCGTCAGCTTGATGGTGCTGCCGGCCCAGACATGCTCGGTCAGATCCTTGGTCGTCTTGGCCGCGTTCGCCTTGCCGCCGCGGCGCGGCAGCGTCAGCGGCATGTCGGGCGGGCCGTAGAGCGGATGCGCATTGGCCGGCGGCGGCTCAGACAGCTCGAAGACGGCCTTGGCGGAGGCCGCGCCATAGTCGTCGTCGATCTGGTAGTTGAGCTCGATAGCGCCATTGACGGCACGCTTGGGCTCGCCGACGAAACGGATCGTCGGTGGTTTGTCCGGGATGATGGCGAAGGCCCAGTGGCCGAGGTCGTCCTCGCCGGACTTGAGCCGCAGCGTGCCGTTGGTGTTCAGCTTGCCGGAGAACTGGCGCACTTTGAGCCCGGCTGGGGACCCCGGCTGCGCCGCGGCTGGCGCGGCGCCCTTCGGCGCAGCCGGCTCGATGGCGCGATCGTTGCCGTTCGCGTCGGCATAGCTCAGCGTCTCTTCGCCGGTTCCGCCGGTGACGCGCAGCGAGACGTCGCTGCCCTCTGGGACGCTGAAGGCCTGCGCGGCCTGGTTCACGTCGGCGGTCAAGAACAGCGGCGGCTTGCCGGTATAGGAAGGCGGCGTCACCCAGGCATCAATGCGCGGCGGCACACTATCGCGCGCGGCGCTGGCGACGAAGCCGTCGCTGATCCTGCCGCCGAAAGGTCCGAACGAGAAGGCAAAAGCGGTGACGAACAGCAGCCCCACCACAGCCCGCAGGCCCCAGCGGTCATAATCCGGCACGCTTGTGCGCGGCCGGTCGGCGCCCAGGCTGGAGAGCCGCTCGGCCATGCGCTTCTGGTGCTCGCGCCACAGCGCCTGCGAGAAGAGGCTGTCCGCGCCGCTCGGCCGGTCGGTCTGCACCTGCACGGGGCTGTGCAACAGCTCGTTCGCTGCCTCGATGCGCCGGTCGACCTCGGCGGCGGAAGGAATGCGGAAGAAGCGCAGCGCAAAGAGCGCGGCGAGCGCCGAGATGGAGAAGAGGATCAGGAGGCCGATCCGCGCCAGATCCGGCAGGCGCTGGAACAAGCCCAGCCACGAGACACTGAGGAACAGGCCGGCGACCACCGCCAGCGGCAACAGCAACGGCCAGCCGCGCTCGAAGATCATCGAGGCCCGCGTCGCCAGCCGGCTCAAGGCAAGGCGCCCGGCTAGACCGCGTTCGCCGCTGGAAATGGGTCGTTCTGTCATCGGCCCTTCCTGCCCGGGCAAGATCGCCCGGACCTCATGAGCAGAGGATAACACCAAACACGGCGAAGGCGAGGCGGGTTCCAAAATCTGTGACGGGTTCGCCGCCTTTACGATCAGAAATTCGCGGGGTTCGTATTGGAACCACAGACCAGGACGGCCACGCGCTCGCCGGGAGCCGGCGCGTAGCGGCCGGAAAGCATCGCGGCAAAGGCAGCGGCCCCGCCCGGCTCGGCGATGATTCGCGCGCGCTCCCAGAGCGCTTTCTGCGCCGCCACGATGTCGTCGTCGCTGACCAGGATCGAGCGCTCGACGAAAGCTTTCGCGATCGGGAACATCATTTCGCCGACGCGCTTCGGCGCCAGCGAATCGGCGGCGATGCCCTCGGCCGGTGCATCGACCGGCTTGCCGGCCTCGAAGGCGCGGTGAAGCGTCGGCGCGCCCTCGGGCTCGATGGCGATGATGCGGATGCGGCCAGCGAACCAGGCGGCGATGCCGCCGATCAGGCCGCCGCCGCCGACCGCGACAAGCAGCGTCTCGATCTCCGGCAGATCGGCTTCGATCTCGAGCCCGAGAGTGCCTTGGCCGATGAGCGTCTCTTCCTGGTTGAAGGCGTGGATCTGCAGGGCGCCGGTTCGTTCGGCAAAATCCTCGCTGGCGGCCAGCGCCTCGGCATAGCGCGCACCGCCGACCACCAGCTCGGCGCCGTAGCTGCGGATGCGCTCGAGCTTTGCCGGCGGGCTGACCTCGGGCACGAAGATGGTGGCCTTGTGCCCGAGCTTCATGGCGGCATAGGCGACGGCGGCGCCATGATTGCCGCCGGAGGCGGCGACCACACCCGCTGCGGGCACCTGCCGCTCGAGCAGGTTGGTGAAGGCGCCGCGCGCCTTGAACGAACCGGAATGCTGCAGACATTCGAGCTTCAGATCGACCGGAAAGGCCGGCCGGCCGAAGTCAGCCATGTCGACGCGCATTACCGGCGTGTGGCGGACGAACGGGCGGATGTGCGGTTCCACCGCGGCGATGCGATCCCGCGTGATAGCTCCAGTCTCCATCATGGCTTGCTCCTTTGAGCGCGGGACCCTCGTGCTTCTATTTCAGCCACTCGGGCAATGAATCCAGCCCGATCAGCTCGTCATAGGTCGGGCGCGGCCGTACGACGTGAAAACGGTCGCCGTCGACCAGCACTTCGGGCACCAGGAGCCTTGTGTTGTAGGTGCCGGCCTGCACCGCGCCATAGGCGCCGGCCGTGGAGACGGCGATGAGGTCGCCGGCCTTCAGCCTGGGGAGATCGCGGTCGAGGCCGAGGAAATCGCCTGTCTCGCAGACGGGGCCGACGATATCGACCGTCATGCGCGGCGTGGCAGCCGGCGGCTGCACCACCGGTCTGATGTCGTGGAAGGCGTCATAAAGCGTCGGCCGGATCAGGTCGTTCATGGCGGCGTCGACGACGAGGAAGTTCTTGGCGTCGCCTTCCTTCACATAGATCACTTCCGAGACCAGGATGCCGGCATTGCCGACGATCAGCCGGCCAGGCTCGAACATCACCTTCAGGCCGAGCCGGGTGACATGCTTGCGGACGATCTCGGCATAGGCGTCGGGCAAGGGCGGCGGGCTGTTGTCGACGCGGTACGGAATGCCGAGGCCGCCGCCGAGATCGACATGCTCGATGGCGTGTCCGTCAGCGCGCAGCACGCCGACCAGTTCCACCAGCAGCGCGAAAGCGTCGTCGAAAGGCTGCAGCTCGGTAATCTGGCTGCCGATATGGGTGTCGATGCCGGTGACCTTTATGCCCGGCAGCTCCGCCGCGCGGGCATAGACCTGGCGCGCCCGCTGCCACGGGATGCCGAACTTGTTCTCGGCCTTGCCGGTGGAGATCTTCTTGTGGGTCCTGGCGTCGACATCCGGGTTGATGCGCAGCGAGACGGGCGCCACCTTGCCGAGCGCTGTGGCGCGCGCCGACAGCAGTTCGAGTTCGGGTTCGGACTCGACGTTGAAGCAGAGGATGCCGGCATTGAGGGCGAAGTCCATTTCCCGCGCGGTCTTGCCGACGCCGGAAAACAGGATCTTGCTCGCGGGGATGCCGGCGGCCAAAGCGCGCCGCAGTTCACCTTCCGACACCACGTCGGCGCCGGCGCCTTGTCTTGCCAGGGTCTTCAGGACGGCCTGGTTGGAATTCGCCTTCATCGCGTAGCACACCAGCGCGTCGAGACCGGCAAAAGCTTCCTTGAAGACCCGGAAATGCCTGGTCAGGGTCGCGGTCGAATAGCAGTAAAACGGCGTGCCGACGCTGGCGGCGATGCCGGGGATTGCCACATCCTCGGCGTAGAGAACGCCGTCGCGGTAGTCGAAATGGTTCACGGGGAGAGGTCCGAAAATTGGAGCGCGATGAGATCGGATGATCTCCTCGGCTCTAGAGCAAGGGGTCGAGAATGAACTTCTTGTCCTTGACCGGTTTCTCAGGCTCGGGCGGCAGCGGCTGTTTGGCTCGCTCCGCATCCTTGCGCGCCTGCACGGCAGCCTCGTAAGGCGTATCGAGGCCGCCTCTCCTGCCGCAGGCCGTGACGGTGACAACCGCCGCCAGCAGCGCGAGCGTCACCAAAATCCTGCCTCGGGTCATCGATCCATCCGTTCGAAACTGTTTTGTCCCAGCCGCGCTTTTAGCCGAGTTTTCGGCGCATTGCATCCCGGCATCACGCCTTGGCGAGCCGCTTTTTCCAATAGCGGATCTGCTTCTTCACCTCCGACGGCGCGGTGCCGCCGAAGCTGGTCCGGCTCTTCACCGAATTCTGCACGGCAAGCACGGAGAAGATGCCGTCGGTGATACCGGAATGGATCGAGCGGAGGTCCTCCAGCGAGAGCTTTTCCAGGCCGACCTTCTTCTCCTCGGCGAGCGCGACGGCGCGGCCGGTGACGTGATGGGCCTCTCGGAAGGGAAGGCCGAGATTACGCACCAGCCAGTCGGCAAGGTCGGTGGCAGTGGCATGGCCGGCGCCGGCGGCCTTTTTCATGGAGATGGCGTTGACGGTCATGTCGCGGACCATCCCGGCGGTCGCCGCCAGCATCAGGTCGAGCGTTTCGGCTACGTCGAAAACCGATTCCTTGTCCTCCTGCATGTCCTTGCCATAGGTCAGCGGCATGCCCTTCATCACCGTCAGCAAGCCGACCAAATGGCCGTTGATGCGGCCGGTCTTGCCGCGCACCAATTCGGCGGCGTCGGGGTTCTTCTTCTGCGGCATGATCGAGGAGCCGGTGGAGAAGCTATCCGAGAGCCGGACGAAGCCGAATTGCGGCGTCGACCAGATGATGATCTCCTCGGCGAGCCGCGACAGATGCGTGCCGCAGATCGCGGCGATGGACAGGAAGTCGAGCGCGAAATCGCGGTCCGACACGCTGTCGAGGGAATTGCGCATCGGCTCGCGGAAGCCGAGCGCCTTCGCCGACATATGGCGGTCGATGGAAAAGCTCGTGCCGGCCAGCGCGGCGGCGCCCAGCGGGCTTTCGTCCATGCGCTCGATGGCGTCGCGGACACGCGACAGATCGCGGCCGAACATCTCGACATAAGCCATGCAATGATGACCGAAGGTCACCGGCTGCGCGGCCTGCATATGAGTGAAGCCGGGCATGACCGTCGCGGCGTGCTCCTCGGCGCGCTCGAGAAAGGCGGCGATGAGGTCCTTCAGTGCCTGGGCGACGCGCTGGCATTCCTCCTTGACCCAGAGTTTCAGATCGACCGCCACCTGATCGTTGCGCGAGCGGGCGGTATGCAGGCGGCCGGCGGCCGGCCCGATCAGATCGGCCAAACGCGCCTCGACATTCATGTGGATGTCTTCGAGCTTGGTCGAGAATTCGAATTTCCCGGCCTCGATCTCTTTCAGGATCGTGTTCAGGCCGTGAGCGATTTTTTCTTGATCGGCGGCCGAAATAATGCCCGTTTCAGCCAACATCTCGCTGTGGGCGATCGAGCCGCGGATGTCCTGCGCGTAGAGTTTGCGGTCGAAGGCGATCGATGCGTTGATCGCTTCCATGATCGCGGCCGGACCCGAGGCAAAACGTCCGCCCCACATCTGGTTGCTAGCCTTCTTGTCGCTCATCGCTATAACCCGTGCTCCGGAGCAGTTTTTAAGAAAATGGCAGACGGCAATAAATTCTTCCCGGCCCCGCGCCTCATCCTCGCCGCGCTTGTAGCGGGCGTGCTGGCCGGCGCGGTCGCGGTATATGTCAGCGAGAGCGGTTCTGGCAACAATGCGCCGGATCAGGTTGCCGCGGCCAGCACCGGCAAGGACGACGTCGCTTGCAAGGCGAAGGCCGAACGGGCCAAGCAGGTTGCGGCAAAGGCAGTCGGCCAGGTCGCGGCGCTGCAGCCGGCGGATCCGCCGCAATCGCTGAAGGGCCTCGCCTTCAACGGACCCGACGGCAAGCCGACGACGATCGCCGGTCATGCCGGCAAGACGGTGCTGCTCAATCTGTGGGCGACATGGTGCGCGCCCTGCCGCGCCGAAATGCCGGCGCTCGATGCGTTGCAGAAGGAAAAGGGCGGCAACGCTTTCGAGGTCGTCGCGGTCAATGTCGACACCGGCGACGACGCCAAGCCGAAAAAGTTCCTGAAGGAGATCGGCATCGAGACGCTCGGCTACTACCGGGATGCGACGATGGGCCTGTTCAACGAGGCCAAGACGCGCGGGCTGGCGCTTGGCCTGCCGGTGACGATGCTGATCGACGGCGAAGGCTGCCTGATCGCACATATGAACGGCCCGGCGGAATGGTCGAGCCCCGACGCCAAGCGATTGGTGGAGGCCGCGCTCAGTCCGTCAAGCTGAGCGCAGCGCGGCGGCCGGCTCGAGCATCAGGATGCTGCCGCCGCGGGCCTCGACAGCATCCATGGCCGCCGGCACGCCGGTCAGCTCGCTGAAGGTTTCGATCGGGCCTGGCCTGCCGAGATAGTATCCCTGGCCGATCTCGCAGTCTTCGGCATCGAGGAAGCGCAATTCGTCCAGCGTTTCGACGCCTTCGGCCAGAACAGGCAGGCCGAGGCCGCGCCCCAGACCCAGCACGGCGCGCACGATGGCCGCGACCTGGCCATTCCTGTCGACCGACTTGATGAAGGAGCCGTCGATCTTGATCTTGTCGAAAGGGAAGGCGCGGAGATTGGAAAGCGATGAATAGCCGGTTCCAAAATCGTCCATCGCGACGCGAATACCAAGCGCCTTGACCTGCCGCAGAGTCGCCAGCGCCCGCGGCATATCCTTGATCAGCGCCGTCTCGGTCACTTCAAGCTCCAGCCGTCCGGCCGGAAGTCCCGAACGCAGCAGAATCTCGTGCACTTTGCGGCTGAAATTCGGGTTGTGGAGCTGCACCGCCGAGACATTGACGGCGATGGTCAGCGGATTTTTCCAGCGCACGGCTTCCTCGCAGGCCGTCGCCAGCACCCATTCGCCGATCTGGGCGATGGCGCCGCTGTCTTCCGCGACCGGGATGAAGACCGACGGCGGGATGTTGCCGCGCTCCGGATGATGCCAGCGGATCAAGGCCTCGAAACCGATCATCTTGCCGCTGCTGATCTCTTTTTGCGGCTGATAGACCAGCCGGAACTCACCGCGCGCAACCGCCTGGCGCAGATCGTGCTCCATGGCGCGCCTGTCGCGCGTCTCGGCGCCCATCGAAGCTTCGAAATAGCGATAAGTGTCCTTGCCCTCGGCCTTGGCGCGGTAGAGCGCGGTGTCGGCATGGCTGACCAGCGCCGCCTGCTCGTCGGCGTCCAGCGGGTAAAGAGCAATGCCGATGCTGGCCGACACCAGCTCGCCGCCGGGCGACAATTGGCTCTCCTGGCGCAGCTTGGAAAGCACCGCCTCGGCGATGCGGCCTGCGGCCTGCGGGTCGGGAAGGTTCGGCGCGATGATGGCGAACTCGTCGCCGCCGAGGCGGGCGAGCATCTGCCCATGGCGGAGCACGCCCGAAGCGCATTGCGCCACCCTCTGCAGCGCGGCGTCGCCGGCCGCATGACCGAAGAGGTCGTTGACCTCCTTGAAGCGGTCGAGATCGAGAAGCATCAGCGCGAGCTGCCCGCCCTTGCCGCTTGCCGTGGCGATCTCGGCCTCGAGGCGGCTGGTGAAGCTGCGGCGATTGGCAAGCCCGGTCAGCGGATCGAAATGCGCCAGGCGAAGGATCTCCTCCTCGGCCTTCTTGCGCTCGCGCATGTCGCGGACGGCGACGACGTCGTGAGGCTTGCCGCAATAGTCGATGCTGCGGGCGATCAGCTCGACCGGGATGCGGGTGCCGTCCTGGCTGCGCAGCTCGGCTTCCTGCGCCTGGCCGCTGCCGCCGGCGATGGCTGAGGCGATGCGTTCGCCGAAGAGGTCGCCAAGCGTCATCACGTTCAGCGTGCCGGGCGCGATGCCGCTCAGCGCCGCGATGCTGTCGTTGGCGCTGACGATGCGGCTGCCGTCGCAGACGATCAGCCCCTCGACCGCCGCGTTGGCCAGGCCGTGCATGCGCTGCGCTTCCGCCTGGTGGCGTCGGAAGCGCAGGTCGATGCGGAGCGCCGCGGCCGAGAGCACCAGGATGACCAGGCTTGCCGCCGCGGCGGCAAAGGCTTGCGACATCGGCGCGATGGTGAATTTTGAGATCTCTATCGAGGAGTCCGGATAAATCGAGACCGCCGCCATGGCGATAAAATGCAGTGTGCAGATGGCCAGTGTGAGCAAGACGGCGGCAGCGATCGTCGTAAGCGTCGACGGGCGGCGAAGCACGACGAGCAGCGAAAGCGCGGCAAGCGTGACGCCCGCCGCCAGCGAAAGAGCGACGAGCAGCTCGTTCCAGACGATCCGGCCCTGGACCTCGAACGCCGCCATGCCGGTATAGTGCATCACGGCAATGCCGACGCCGAGCACGGCGCCGCCGACAAGGTAGTGATCAATGCCGCCGCGGATGGTGGCGATCCACATTCCGGCCGCTGTCAGAACTACGGAGGCAGCCAGCGAAAGGGCGGAAAGCTCCGCGTTATAGGCGTTGGGTATTCCCGGCGTGAAGGCGATCATGGCGACGAAGTGCGTCGCCCAGATGCCAAATCCGGTCGCCGTGGCTGCAATCAACAGCCATGCGTAGCGATTTCGACTGGTCGATTGCTCGACATGGCGAAGAAGATTGACCGCCGAGAAAGAAGAAATTCCGCAGATGAGCGCCGCAAGCGCGACCAACCTCAGATCGTGCTCGTGCACGATGCAATTATAGACGGTCAACATTTGGCCCCACCTGATCTTCCCGCATCAATCAAGTTAAGATTGCTTAAGGCCCGACGGCTGAAGAATCGATTAGTGGACCTGCAACCGACGCGTGTGTCTCGGGTTGTAAGTGCGGATAAGGTTAGGCCGGCTGTCGCACACGATGGTTGGAGTCGCTCAATCCTAAGCCGGCAAGCAATCTGCCCGGCCGTGACTGATGCACGTTATTTTAGGATCAGTTGATGTTCATCGACGCATAACAAAACCGTTGTCCGATTGTCATGCGCAACACATACTGGTTTCTGCGGAAGCCCCCCTTTCGCCAATCACAACGGGAGATGAAAACATGAAGCTCTTCGGCTTCGCGGCAGGTGTTGCCGCTACCTTGACCCTGCTTTCCACCACGTCCGCTTTCGCTGTCACGCAGATCAGCTGGTGGCATGCGATGACGGGCGCCAATGCGGAAGTCGTCGACAAGATCTCGAAGGACTTCAACGCCAGCCAAAGCGACTACCAGATCGTTCCGGTCTTCAAGGGCACCTATCCCGAGACGCTGAATGCAGGCATCGCCGCATTCCGCGCCGGCCAGGCGCCAGACATCATCCAGGTTTTCGATGTCGGCACCGGCGTCATGATGGCGGCCGAGAGCGCGATCAAACCCGTGGCCGAAGTTTTGACGGGCGCGGGGATGACGTTCGATAAGAGCCAGTATCTGCCCGGCATAGTCGGCTACTATTCGAAGCCGGACGGCACCATGTTGTCTTTCCCTTACAATTCCTCCTCGCCGATCCTCTACTACAACAAGGACATCTTTCAGAAGGCCGGCCTCGACGTGAACAACCCGCCTAAGACCTGGAACGAGGTCTGGGAAGCGGCGAAGAAGATCAAGGCGAGCGGCGCGGCCCCTTGCGGCTACACCTCGACCTGGCTGACCTGGATCCATCTGGAAAATTTTGCCGCCTGGAACAATGTTTCCTGGGCGACCCAGCAGAACGGACTGGCCGGCGGCGACGTCGAGCTCAAGATCAATGCGCCGATTTTCGTCAACCACTTTCAGGCGCTGGCTGACCTCGCTAAGGATGGCACTTTCAAATATGGCGGGCGCACCTCCGAGGCCAAGCAGATATTCCTCGCCGGGGAATGCGGCATCTTTACCGAGTCCTCGGGCGGGCTCGGCGATATCGTCAAGTCGGGCATGAACTACGGCATCGGCCAACTGCCGTATGACAGCGATGCCAAGGGCGCGCCGCAGAACACGACGCCCGGCGGCGCAAGCCTCTGGGTTTTCAGCGGCAAATCCGATGCGGAGTACAAGGGCGTCGCGGCCTTTTTCGCCTATCTCTCCAAGACCGAGGTGCAGGAATATCTGCACCAGAAGTCGGGCTACCTGCCGGTGACGCTGGCGGCCTATGAGGCGACCAAGAAGTCCGGCTTCTACGACAAGAACCCGGGCCGCGAGACACCGATCCTGCAGATGACCGGCAAGGCGCCGACCGAGAATTCGAAGGGTGTGCGCCTGCCCAATCTGCCGCAGGTGCGCGATATCCAGAAC
>NZ_RZSF01000310.1:0-8007 GCF_004023325.1 Mesorhizobium sp. M1A.F.Ca.ET.072.01.1.1
TGCCTGGGCGGCGCGCTGACGCTCCCGCCGCACCTGATCGAAAGGGAACTGCCGACATGACCGACCCTCGCCACAACATTCGTGAAGTCCGCGCGCCGCGCGGCGACAAGCTCAACGCCCGCTATTGGACGACCGAGGCACCGCTGCGCATGCTGATGAACAATCTCGATCCGGAGGTCGCCGAGAACCCGAACGAGCTCGTGGTCTATGGCGGCATCGGCCGGGCGGCGCGCACCTGGAACGATTTCGACCGCATCGCCGCGTCACTGAAGACGCTCGGCGAGGACGAGACGCTCTTGGTGCAGTCGGGCAAGCCGGTCGGCGTCTTCCGCACCCACAAGGACGCGCCGCGCGTCTTGATCGCCAATTCCAACATCGTGCCGCACTGGGCGACCTGGGAAAAATTCAACGACCTCGATAGGAAGGGCCTGATGATGTACGGCCAGATGACGGCCGGTTCCTGGATCTATATCGGCACGCAAGGCATCGTTCAGGGCACCTACGAGACCTTCGTCGAGGCCGGCCGCCAGCACTATGGCGGCAATCTCAAGGGCAAGTGGATCCTGACCGCCGGCCTCGGCGGCATGGGCGGCGCCCAGCCTCTGGCCGCTGTCATGGCCGGCGCCTCCTGCCTCGCCATCGAATGCAATCCGGACTCGATCGACTTCCGCTTGCGCACTCGCTACCTCGACGAGAAGGCCAAAACGCTCGACGAGGCGATGGAAATGATCGAGCGCTGGACCAAGGCCGGCGAGGCGAAGTCCGTCGGCCTGCTCGGCAATGCCGCCGAGATCGTGCCGGAGATGTTCAGGCGTGGGATCCGCCCCGATATCCTCACCGACCAGACCTCGGCGCATGACCCGATCAACGGCTATCTGCCCAAGGGCTGGACCATGGCCGAATGGCGCGAGAAGCGCGTCAGTGATCCGAAGGCGGTGGAGAAGGCGGCGCGCGCGTCGATGCGCGAGCATATCGAGGCGATGGTGGCGTTCTGGAACGCCGGCGTGCCGACGCTCGACTACGGTAACAACATCCGCCAGGTCGCCAAGGACGAGGGTTTCGAAAATGCCTTCGCCTTCCCCGGCTTCGTGCCGGCTTACATCCGTCCGCTGTTCTGCCGCGGCATCGGCCCGTTCCGCTGGGCTGCGCTCTCGGGCGATCCGGAAGATATCTACAAGACCGACGCCAAGGTGCGCGAACTCACCCCCGGCAACACGCATCTGCACAATTGGCTCGACATGGCGCGCGAGCGCATCTCCTTCCAGGGCCTGCCGGCGCGCATCTGCTGGGTCGGGCTTGGCGACCGCCATCGATTGGGGCTCGCCTTCAACGAAATGGTGGCCAAGGGCGAGCTCAAGGCGCCGGTCGTCATTGGCCGCGACCATCTCGATTCCGGCTCGGTCGCCTCGCCGAACCGCGAGACCGAGGCGATGAAGGATGGCTCCGACGCCATTTCCGACTGGCCGCTGCTCAACGCGCTGCTCAACACCGCGTCCGGTGCCACCTGGGTCTCGCTGCATCACGGCGGCGGCGTCGGCATGGGCTTCTCGCAGCATGCCGGCATGGTGATCGTCGCCGACGGAACGCCTGACGCGGCCAGGCGCCTGGAGCGCGTGCTGTGGAACGACCCGGCGACCGGCGTCATGCGTCACGCCGATGCCGGTTACGACATCGCCATCGAGTGCGCGAAGGAGCACCAGCTCAACCTGCCGGGCATACTGGGTTGAACCGATGCGCATCCTTCGTGCCGCCGGCTATCGCGTCATGCCGTGGAAGAACGGCGGCGGCACGACCACCGAGATCGCCGTCTCGCCTGATGGCGCCGGTCTCGAGGATTTCGACTGGCGCATCTCCATGGCGCGCGTCGAGACCAGCGGGCCATTCTCCAGCTTCGCCGGGGTCGACCGCACGCTGTCGGTGCTGGAAGGCGACGGCATTATGCTCGACATCGCCTCTCGACCGCCGGCGCGGCTGACGCCAGCCTCGGCGCCGCTTCCTTTTCCCGGCGACGTGCCGACCCGCGCCACGTTGATGGGCGGCCCGATCACCGATCTCAACGTCATGAGCCGCCGCGGCTGCATCAGCCATACGGTCGAGCGCTTGCCTGTTTCGGGTGAAGTCGAGATAAGGTCGACCGACGGCACGACGATTATCTTGCCGGTTGGCGGTGGCGTCACAGTCCTCACGAACACCGCTGCCAGCCTCGGACCGCTTGATGCGCTCGTCCTCGATCAGCAGAGCCAGAAACTGCGCCTCCAGCCTGAAGGGCATGAGCTGATTTTTGTGATCCGCCTGCGCGTCACCGCCGCCAATGGTTAACGGCTGTTGCCAAACATGATCGCGGCTCGGGCGAAATATCGCCTGGCCTCTTGCATGTATCACGAAAAAGCCTGAATCCTTTCCCTGATCGGACCCGGGGCGGGAAGCGAGGGGCGTTCGCCCTTGAGTTGTCGAAAGGGGACGCCCCTGTCACGGAGCGCAAACAAACTTTCGGCCGAACCTGCCGTGCAACAGATTGCATTTGAACCGGTTTTAGGGCCATTGCCGTGGCGGTGACGCCGCATCGCGCCCCGCCTTACGGAATAATCAATGAACATCCAGACGAATCCCGCCAAGATCGAACAAACTAGTGCCGGCTTCCCGACCGTCACGGAAGCGCCGATACGCTCCAATTTCCTGCCGGAAGACCGGCTGCGCGCGCTGGGCGCAGCACTCGCCAGGGGCGATGTCAGGGACCTGTTCGGGCTTTCGCCGTTCGAATTCCAGGCCCGCATCCGCGATAGCGCCAAGAAGATTCTCGAAGTCTACCGTTCGACCAACGCCGCCCAGGCCAAGGGCGAGACGATCACGCCCGCGGCGCAATGGCTGCTCGACAACAACTACCTGGTCGAAGAGACCATATTTCAGGTCAAGCGCGATCTGCCGCGCCGTTTCTACCGCCAGTTGCCGACGCTCAAGCTTGCGGGCGGCACGGCGTTGCCGCGCGCCTTCGTCGTCGCCTGGAGCTATGTCGAGCATTCCGACAGCGCCGTCTCGGCGACCATGTTCAAGGCCATCGTCGAGGGCTTTCAATCGGTCGAGCCGCTGAAGATCGGCGAGCTCTGGGCGCTGCCGTCGCTGCTGCGGTTCGTGCTGATCGAAAACCTCCGACGCATCGCAGTGCGCGTCAACCGTACCAGAGAGATGCGCCAGATCGCCAACGAGGTCGCCGACCGGGTGCTGGCGACCGACGACAATGCCGACCGGACCAGGATCCTGTCGAGCTACGCCGCGCATGCGCAGGATACCACTTTCGCCACCCAGCTCCTTTATCGCCTGCGTGACGGTTCGCAGAACGCCGGCCGCGCGCTGGAATGGCTGGAGGGCGAGCTCGAGAAGACCGGCTCCGACGCCGAGGAGATCATCATCTCCGAGCATCAGACGCTCTCCAGCGGCAACGTCACCACCGGCAACATCATCCGCGGCCTGCGCCTCATCAACGACGTCGACTGGACGGTCTGGTTCGAGGGCGTCAGCCGCATCGACACGCTGCTGCGCGAGAAGACCGATTTCGCCGCGCTCGATTTCTTCTCGCGCGATCAGTATCGCACCGCGATCGAGCAGCTTGCGCGCCGCTCCGACCTTTCCGAATTCCGCGTCGCCGAAACGGCGATCGAGCTTGCAGGCCACATGCCTGGGGTCACCGATGCGTCCGGCGTGCCGGAAACTGCCGACCCCTCCGTGCATACCGATGTCGGCTTCTTCCTGGTCGGACCGCGTCGGCCGGAGCTGGAACAGGCGATCGGCTACCGGGCTCCCTTCTATGTGACTTTCAAGCGCGCCTTTGCCGCCACCGGCTGGCTCGGCATCGTCGTGCCGGTCTTCCTGCTGACGGTGCTCCTGCTTGTGCTGTCCGGCAACGCGCTTGCCAATCTCGGCCTCTCGGCAGGGGCGATCACGCTGATGCTGGCTTTGTTCGCGGTGCCGGCAAGCGAAGGCGCGTTGGCCTTCTTCAACACCGTCGTGGCGCTCTTCCTCAAGCCGACGCGGCTCGTCGGCTATGACTATAAGCACGGCATCCCCGCCTCAGCGCGCACGCTGGTCGTCGTGCCTTCGCTCATCGGGTCGCGCGACGACGTCGAGGAAAACATCCGCAACATCGAGGTGCATCATCTCGCCAACACGGCAGAAGAGATCCATTTCGCGCTTTTGTCCGACTGGCCGGATTCCAAAACCGAAATCGACGCAGCCGACATCGAGATCCTGCAATATGCCCGCGACGAGATCGCCAGGCTGAACGCCCGCTACCCGTCGGAAGGTGCTCCGCGCTTCTATCTTCTGCATCGCCGCCGGCTCTACAATCAGGCCCAGGGCTGCTGGATGGGCTGGGAACGCAAGCGCGGCAAGCTGCACGAGCTCAACCTTCTGCTGCGCGGCGACAGCGATACCACCTTCCTGCCGCTCGATGTGCCGCTGCCGGACAAAGTCACCTATGTGATGACGCTCGACGCCGATACGCGCACCACCCGCGACGCCGTCTCGAGCCTTGTCGGCAAGCTCGCGCATCCGCTCAATCGTCCGCATTTCGATCCGGCAAAGCGCGTCGTCACAGCCGGCTACACCATCCTGCAGCCGCGCATCACCGCCTCGCTCACCAGCGGCGACGATGCGTCCTTCTTCCAGCGCGTCTTCTCGGCCAATCGCGGTCTCGACCCGTACGTCTTTGCCGTGTCCGACGTCTATCAGGACGTCTTCGGCGACGGCACTTTCACCGGCAAGGGCCTCTACCATATCGACGCCTTCGAAACGGCGCTGAAGGGCCGCATCGAGGAAAACACCATCCTCAGCCACGATTTGCTCGAAGGCGCCCTGGCGCGCGCCGCGCTCGTCACCGATGTCGAGTTGGTCGAGGACTATCCGACCCGCTACTCGGTCGACGCCTCACGCCACCACCGCTGGGCGCGCGGCGACTGGCAATTGCTCGGCTTCATGTTCGATCCGCGCTCCGGCGTTCCGGCACTGTCGCGCTGGAAGATGGTCGATAACCTGCGCCGCTCGGTGACCCCGATCTTCTGGGTGATGGCCTGTATCGCCGGCTGGACGCTGCTGCCGTTCACGCAGGCCGCGCAGTGGCAGGCGCTGATGATCCTCAGCCTGTTCATGGCCCCGACTTTCGACATCGTCAACGGCATCCTGCCGAAGAGCGGCGACCAGACGCCGCGCGGCCATTTCTCGGCGCTGGCGCGCGACACTGTGTTCGGCACCGCGCTGGTGGCGCTGAAGGTGCTTTTGATGGCGCACCTTGCCTGGATGATGGGCGATGCCATCGTCCGCACTCTTTACCGGCTCTTCGTCAGCCGCCAGAACCTTCTGGAGTGGCGCACCGCCTCGCAGGCGCACAAGACCGGCGGCAGCGATCTCGGCGCCTATTACAGCATGATGTATGGCGCCGTGATCATCGGCGTCGTCGGCCTTGCCGTTCCGGTGCTGGCCGATTCCACCGGCGCGTTCGTCGCCTTCTTCTTCGCGATTTTCTGGATCGGCTCGCCCGCCGTCGCCTGCTGGATCAGCCGCTCGGCCGAGACCGAGGACAGGCTGCGCATTTCCGCCGCCGACATCCATGCGCTGCGCACCGTGGCGCGTCGCACCTGGCATTATTTCGAGACCTTCGTGACGGCCGAGCATCACCATCTGCCGCCCGACAATTTCCAGGAAAGCCCGGCCCCGGTGGTGGCGCCGCGCACCTCGCCGACCAATATCGGCGTCTACCTGCTCTCGGTGGTGTCGGCGCGCGACTTCGGCTGGATCAGCCTGTCGGATGCCATCACCCGCATCGACGCCACGATGACGACCATCGAGAACATGCCGCGCGATCGCGGGCATCTCTACAATTGGTACGACACGACGACGCTGAAGCCGCTTTATCCGCTCTATATCTCGGCGGTCGACAGCGGCAATCTCGCCGGCCATCTGGTCGCCGTGGCTGCGGCCTGCGCCGAATGGGCCGAGGCGCCTTCCGTCCACCTGCAGGGCGATTTCGAGGGCATCCTCGACACCGTCACCATCCTCGACGAGAGCCTGGAGGAACTGCCCGACGACCGCCGCCAGCTGCGGCCGCTGCGCCAGCGTCTTGCCGACCGCCTCGACGGCATGCGCCGGGCAGTGATGACCATCAAGGCGCAGCCCGAGATGGCCTCGATCCGCACGATCAATCTCGCGGTGCTGGCCGGCGAGATCCGCAAGCTCGCCACGGCCATCCACGTCGAGGCGGCGTCGCCCAAGAGCGACGTCATCGCCGACTGGGCGGCCAGGCTGGAGGCGACCTGCGAGGCGCATGTGCACGATTCGCACAATGACGAAAGCGCGGTCTCGGCGCTCCGCACCAAGCTGCTCGCGCTGCGCGGGCGCTGCCGCCGCTACGCCTTCGAGATGGATTTCTCCTTCCTGATGCGGCAGGAGCGCAAGCTCCTGTCGATCGGCTATCGCGTCGAGGAGCACCAGCTCGACGAGAGCTGCTACGACTTGCTCGCCTCCGAGGCGCGGCTGACCAGCCTGTTCGGCATCGCCAAGGGCGACTTGCCGACCGAGCACTGGTTCCGGCTCGGCAGGCCGATTGTCGAGATCGGTTTCAAGGGCGCGCTGATGTCCTGGTCGGGCTCGATGTTCGAGTACCTGATGCCGCCGCTGGTGATGAAGGAGCCGCAGGGCTCGATCCTCAACCAGACCAGCAAGCTCATCATCAAGCGCCAGATCCAGTATGCGCGCTCGAAGAACGTGCCCTGGGGCATCTCGGAAGCGGCCTACAATGCCCGCGACCGCGAGCTCACCTACCAGTACACCAACTTCGGCGTGCCCGGCCTCGGCCTGAAGCGCGGCCTCGGCCAGAACACCGTGATTGCGCCTTACGCCACCATCTTGGCGGCGCAGTTCAACCCGCGTGAGGCGGTGCAGAACCTGATGCGGCTGCGCGCGATCGGCGCGCTCGGCCGGCACGGCTTCTACGATGCGGTCGACTTCACGCCGCAGCGCGTGCCGGAAGGCACCGACCACGCGGTCGTCCAGAACTACATGGCCCACCATTCGGGCATGTCGATCGCCGCCGTGGCGGACGCCATCTTCGAGGGTCGGCTGCGCGAACGCTTCCACAGCGATCCGGTGATAGAATCGGCCGAACTCCTCTTGCAGGAGAAGGCGCCGCGCGACATCCCGACCGCTACCGTCAGGACCGAGGCCGACGAGCGCTCCAAGGACGAGACCGAGACCGAGAGCCCGGACAGCCGCATCATCCTTGACCCGATCAAGGCGCTGCGCGCGACCAACGTCATGTCGAATGGCCGTTACTCGGTCATGGTCACCGCCACCGGCTCCGGCTACAGCCGCTTCGGCGAGCTTGCCATCACCCGTTGGCAGCCGGACCCGAGCGAAGACCGTCTCGGCTCCTATATCTTCTTGCGCGACACCGCGACCGGCGACTGGTGGTCGGCCACCGCCGAGCCGAAGCGCGCCGAGGGCGAGCGCGTGCAGACGCTGTTTGCGGACGACAAGGCGCGCTTTACCAAATCGATCGGCTCGCTGCGTTCGGAGGTCGAGTGCATCGTCATCTCCGAAGGGAATGGCGAAGGCCGGCGCGTCACGCTTTACAACGACGGCCCCACCGACCGGCACATCGAGGTGACGTCCTTTGCCGAGCTGGTGCTGGGCAACGAAGCCTCCGACAACGCCCATCCGGCGTTCTCGAAGATGTTCGTCGAGACCGAGATCTCCGCTAACAACGGCGCGATCTTCGCCACCAGGCGCAAGCGCGAAAAGAACGAGCCCGACCTAACCATGGTGCATTTCGTCACCGATCCGTCGGGTCCCTCGCGCGACGCCGAGGCCGAAACCGATCGCCGCGCCTTCATCGGCCGCGGCCGCACCATCGCCGACGCTGCCGCCTTCGCTCCCGGCGCCCGGCTCTCCGGCAGCCACGGCTTCACGCTCGACCCGGTGGCGGCACTTCGCCGCCAGGTGCGCGTGCCGGCCAACAAG
>NZ_RZSF01000311.1:0-7916 GCF_004023325.1 Mesorhizobium sp. M1A.F.Ca.ET.072.01.1.1
GCCTGGATGCGGGCCAGCGACACGACCGTGAAGCTCTTGCCGAACAGGTTGTTGAAGCCGCGCTTCGGCAGGCGCCGGTAGAGCGGCATCTGGCCACCCTCGAAGCCGTTGATGGCGACACCGGAGCGTGCCTTCTGGCCCTTGACGCCGCGACCGGCGGTCTTGCCAGAGCCGGAGCCGATGCCGCGACCGAGGCGCTTCCTGGAGTGCGTGGCGCCGTCCTTGTCACGCAGATCGTTGAGTTTCATGTTTCTGTCTCCTGCGCTTCCGTTCAGGCCTCGTCCACAACGCGGACGAGGTGCTGGACGGCGGCGATCATGCCGCGCACCGAAGGGGTGTCTTCCAGCGTACGCCGCTTGTGCATCTTGTTGAGGCCGAGGCCGACCAGCGTCGCGCGCTGCTCCTTCGGCCGGCGGATCGGCGAACCGATCTGCTCGACGGTGATGGTCTTGGTAGCTTTCTTGGCCATGGTCGAAATCCCTGGTCAGCGTCGACTATTCTTCGGCCGCGACGGCGGTGCCGCGGCGGGCCTGAAGGGTCGAGTACTTGATGCCGCGCGCAGCAGCCACATCCTTCGGATGCATCTGGCTCTTCAACGCGTCGAAGGTGGCGCGAACCATGTTGTATGGGTTCGACGAACCCATCGACTTGGCGACCACGTCATGCATGCCGAGCGTCTCGAAGACGGCGCGCATCGGGCCGCCAGCGATGATGCCGGTACCCTGCTTGGCGGCGCGCAGCAGAACGCGTCCGGCGCCCCAGCGGCCCTCGACGTCGTGATGCAGCGTGCGGCCCGAACGCAGCGGCACGAAGATCATGTCGCGCTTGGCCGATTCGGTCGCCTTGCGGATCGCCTCCGGCACTTCGCGCGCCTTGCCGTGGCCGAAGCCGACGCGGCCCTTCTGGTCGCCGACGACGACGAGCGCGGCAAAGCCGAAGCGACGGCCGCCCTTCACCACCTTGGCGACGCGGTTGATGTGGACAAGCTTGTCCACCATGCCGTCGTCGCGCTCTTCGCGTTCACGCTCGCGGCCGCGGCCGCCTTCCCTACGTTCCTGTGCCATATCCTAGTCCTTGTTCTTTTCCGGAAGCACGGGTTGCTGTTTGCCGGCGCCTCTATCGACACCGGCGGTGAATTTCTCCTTTGCATGATCTTGTCCGAAAAGTCTGCAACTTTTCGGGATCATGCATTAGAAGCTCAGACCGCCTTCGCGGGCAGCCTCGGCCAGCGCCTTGACGCGGCCGTGATAGATGTACGGGCCACGATCGAAGACGACTTCCTTGACGCCGGCCTTCGACGCGCGCTCGGCGATCAGCTTGCCGACCGCGGCAGCAGCGGCGCTGTCGGCGCCGGTCTTGAGCGAGCCCTTCAGCTCCTTCTCCAGCGTCGAGGCGGCGGCCAGCGTGTGGCCCTTCGCGTCGTCGATGACCTGGACGTAGATGTGCTTCGAGGTGCGATGCACCGAAAGCCGCGGCCGCTCGCCGGCGACCTTCTTGAGCTGGCGGCGCACGCGCTGCGCGCGGCGCTGGGTGGTTTCTTTGGGGCTAGCCATCGTGTCTGTTCCTTGCCTTCAGAAAACGGGGGCAACCGTGTGCGGTAGGCCAAGCCTCCCGCGGTCGCGCCCCGCGGCGTTCAAAAGTCTTACTTCTTCTTGCCTTCCTTGCGGACAATCCGCTCGTCGGCGTAGCGAACGCCCTTGCCCTTGTAGGGTTCGGGGCCGCGATACTCGCGGATCTCGGCCGCGACCTGGCCGACCTGCTGCTTGTCGATGCCGGAGACCGTGATTTCGGTCGGCTTCGGCACGGAGATCGTGATGCCCTGCGGCGTCTCATAGACCACGTCGTGGCTGAAGCCGAGCGCCAGCTGCAGGTTCTTGCCCTGCATGGCGGCGCGATAGCCGACGCCGGTGATCTCGAGCTTCTTCTCGAAGCCGTCCTTGACGCCCTGCAGGATGTTGACGATCTGCGTGCGCGACATGCCCCACTTGGCGCGGGCGGTCTTGGTCTGGTCGCGCGGCTCGACCGAAATCTCGGCGCCTTCCATCTTGACCAGCACTTCGTCGTTGACCACGAACTTCAGCTCGCCCTTGGGGCCCTTGGCCGTCACGGTCTGGCCGTTGACGGTTGCGGAGACGCCCTGCGGCAGCGAAACGGGTTTCTTTCCGATACGAGACATTGTTGTCTCCTCTTCCTTTACTGCTGTGAATGGTGAATGGTGAAATGGCGAACGGCGCGGTCAAAAGTCCCGTGCAGTCTCACCATTCACTATTCACCATTGACCATTCACCCTTAGAAAATCTGGCAGAGGATCTCGCCGCCGACATTCTGCTCGCGCGCTTCGTGATCGGCCATGACGCCCTTCGGCGTCGAAAGGATGGCGATGCCGAGGCCGTTGGCGACATGCGGGATCGACTTGGCCGAGACATAGACGCGGCGGCCGGGCTTCGAGACGCGCTCGATTTCGCGCACGACCGGAGCGCCGTCGAAATACTTCAGCTCGATCTCGATTTCCGACTTGCCGTTCTCGAAGTCAGTCTGGCTGTAGTCGCGGATATAGCCTTCCGACTTCAGCACTTCGAGGACGCGGGCGCGCAGACGCGAGGCCGGAGTCGAGACGCTCGACTTCTTGCGGCCATAGGCGTTGCGGATGCGGGTCAGCATATCGCCGAGAGGATCGCTCAATGACATCTCAGTGTCTCCTTACCAGCTCGACTTGACCAGGCCCGGGATCTGGCCGTTGTTGCCCAGATCGCGAAGCGCGATACGCGAAAGCTTGAGCTTGCGATAGTAGGCGCGCGGACGCCCCGTTACTTCGCAGCGGTTGCGGATGCGGATCTTGGCCGAGTTGCGCGGCAGCGCCGAAAGCTTCAACTGGGCGCGGAAACGCTCTTCCATCGGCTTGGACTGGTCCATGACGATTTCCTTGAGCGCCTTGCGCTTGGCGGCGTACTGACCGGCAAGCTTGCGGCGCCGGTTGTTCTTCTCGACTGAGCTGGTCTTTGCCATTTCAGATTTTTCCTTTTTCGCTGCCGTTACTGGCGGAAGGGGAAGTTGAAGGCCTTGAGCAGCGCCCTGGCCTCGTCATCCGTCTTCGCCGTCGTACAAACGATGACGTCCATGCCCCAGACCTGATCAACCTTGTCGTAGTTGATCTCCGGGAACACGATGTGCTCCTTGATGCCCATGGCGTAGTTGCCACGGCCGTCAAAGCTCTTCGGGTTCAGTCCGCGAAAGTCGCGAACGCGCGGCAGCGCGATGTTCACGAGGCGGTCGAGGAACTCGTACATGCGTTCCTTGCGCAGCGTGACCTTGGCGCCGATCGGCATGTTCTCGCGCACCTTGAAGCCCGCGATCGAATTGCGGGCGCGGGTGACGACAGCCTTCTGGCCGGCGATCAGCGCGAGGTCCTCGGCCGCGACCGAGGGCTTCTTGGAATCGCCGGTCGCTTCGCCGACACCCATGTTCAGCACGATCTTGTCGATGCGCGGAACCTGCATCTCGTTGTCGTAGCCGAACTGCTCCTGCAGCGCCTTGCGGATGGTCTCCTGATAGACCTTCTTGAGGCGCGGCTCGTTCTTGGCAGCTGCCTGCTTGGTTTCAGCTTTAGCCATTGATGACTTCTCCCGAACGCTTGGCGACGCGCACCTTCTTGCCGTCCTTCTGGATGGCGAAGCCGACGCGGGTCGGCTTGCCGTCCTTGGGGTCGGCCAGCGCGATGTTCGACAGGTGGATCGGCGCTTCCTTGGTGATGATCCCGCCCTCTTGGGACTGGGTCTGCTTCTGGTGACGGCGAATGAGGTTCACGCCGCGGACCAGCGCGGTGTCTTCCTTCGGCTGCACCGACAGGACTTCGCCCGAACGGCCCTTGTCCTTGCCGGCAAGCACGACGACCTTGTCGCCTTTTCTGATCTTTTGCATGGGTCCGGCTCCTTACAGCACTTCAGGCGCGAGCGAGATGATCTTCATGTGGTTCTTGGCGCGAAGCTCGCGCGGAACCGGCCCGAAGATACGCGTGCCGATCGGCTCTTTCTTGTTGTCGACGAGAACGGCCGCGTTCTTGTCGAAACGGATCACGCTGCCGTCCGGACGGCGGATGTCCTTGGCCGTGCGAACCACGACCGCCTTCATCACATCGCCCTTCTTAACGCGGCCGCGCGGGATGGCTTCCTTGATCGACACCACGATGATGTCGCCGACGGAGGCATACTTCCGCTTCGAACCGCCCAGCACCTTGATGCACATGACACGACGGGCGCCGGAATTGTCCGCGACGTCGAGGTTTGTTTGCATCTGAATCATGACTGGCCGCCTTCTTCTTTTCTAACGGGACGGGCTTTCACCCCTCCCCGGTCTGTCCAAAATTCGTTTCGTTCGCCCGGATCAAGCCTGATCCGCGGTGATGACGACCCAGCGCTTGTCCTTGGAGATCGGCTTCGATTCCTGGATGAACACCTGGTCGCCGACCTTATGGGCGTTGTTCTCGTCATGCGCCTTGTACTTCTTGGTCAGGCGCACGGTCTTCTTCATCACGGGATGCGTGAAGCGCCGCTCGACCTTGACGACGACCGTCTTCTCGTTCTTGTCGCTGACGACGGTGCCCTGCAGGATGCGCTTTGGCATGGTTCTCGTCCTTAAGCCTTCTTGGCCGCGGCTTTTTCCGCGGCGATGGTCTTGATGCGCGCGATGTCCCTGCGGACCTGCTTCACGCGTGCGGTCTTCTCGAGCTGGCCGGTGGCCTTCTGGAAGCGCAGATTGAACTGCTCCTTCTTGAGGGTGGCCAGGTCGTCGGCCAGCTGATCCTGGGTCTTGGTCCGGATGTCTTCGGCTTTCATGATCGCCTGTCCTTATTCTGCGATGCGCTGCACGAAGCGCGTCTTGACCGAGAGCTTGGCGGCGCCGAGACGCAGGGCCTCACGCGCAGTTTCTTCGCTGACGCCGTCGATCTCGAACATGATGCGGCCAGGCTTGACGCGCGCCGCCCAGTAGTCGACGGCGCCCTTGCCCTTACCCATGCGCACTTCGGTCGGCTTCGAGGTGACCGGCAGATCCGGGAACACCCGGATCCAGACGCGGCCGGCGCGCTTCATCTCGCGGGTGATCGCGCGGCGGGCCGCCTCGATCTCGCGCGCGGTGACGCGGTTCGGCTCAAGCGCCTTCAGCCCGAAACCGCCGAAATCCAGATTGGTGCCGCCCTTGGCGGTACCGTGGATACGGCCCTTGAACTGCTTGCGGAACTTTGTGCGCTTTGGCTGCAGCATCGTTCTAACTCCAAATTCTCAAATTTCTCAGGCGTTCTCGCGACGGCGACCGCGCTCGCGCTCGCCGGTCTGACCGCCGTGATCGCCTTCCGTGGCGCGACGCTCCGACGCCATCGGGTCGTGCTCGAGGATCTCGCCCTTGAACACCCACACCTTGACACCGCAGATGCCGTACGCCGTGTTCGCCTCGGCCGTGCCGTAGTCGACATCGGCGCGCAGCGTGTGCAGCGGCACGCGGCCTTCGCGGTACCACTCCATGCGCGCGATTTCAGCGCCGCCGAGACGGCCGGAGCAGTTGATGCGGATGCCTTCGGCGCCGAGACGCATGGCAGACTGAACGGCGCGCTTCATGGCGCGACGGAACGCAATGCGGCGTTCGAGCTGCTGCGCGATCGACTGGGCGATCAGCGTGGCGTCGATTTCCGGCTTGCGCACTTCAACGATGTTGAGGTGCGTCTCGGACTTCGTCATCTCCATCAGCTTCCTGCGGAGCTTCTCGATGTCGGCGCCCTTCTTGCCGATGATCAGGCCCGGACGCGCGGCATGGATGGTGACGCGGCACTTCTTGTGCGGACGCTCGATCACGACCTTGGAGATCGCGGCCTGCTTGAGTTCCTTCTCAAGATACTTACGGATCTTGATGTCTTCATGCAGCAGCTGACCGTATTCGCCGGTGTTCGCGAACCAGCGCGAATCCCAGGTGCGGTTGATGCCGAGACGCAGCCCGATCGGATTGACTTTCTGGCCCATTATGCGGCCTCCCCTTTTTCCTCGACTTCACGAACGACGATCGTGAGGTGCGAGAACGGCTTTTCGATACGGCTGGCGCGACCACGGCCACGCGCGTGGAAACGCTTCATGACGATCGACTTGCCGACATAGGCTTCCGATACGATCAGCGCATCGACATCGAGGTCGTGGTTGTTTTCCGCGTTGGCGATCGCCGACTCCAGGGTCTTCTTGACCGTGCCGGAAATCCGCTTCGCCGAGAATTCGAGGTCGGAAAGCGCTGTCGCGACCTTCTTGCCGCGGATCAGCGCGGCAACCAGGTTCAGCTTCTGCGGGCTGATACGGATGGTGCGCAGAACGGCGCGCGCCTCGTTGTCAGCAAGCCTGCGCGGAGCTTTGGCCTTGCCCATGATTATTTCCTCTTCGCCTTCTTATCCGCGCCATGACCGTAATAGGTCCGGGTCGGAGCGAATTCACCGAACTTGTGGCCGACCATGTCCTCGTTCACGGAGACGGGAACGTGCTTCTGGCCGTTGTAGACACCGAAGGTGAAGCCGACGAACTGCGGCAGGATGGTGGAGCGACGGCTCCACATCTTGATCACCTCATTGCGACCGCCTTCACGAACCTTGTCCACCTTCTTGAGAAGGTAGCCGTCGATGAAGGGGCCTTTCCAAATCGAACGAGTCACTTGGCGTTACCTCTTCTTAGCTCTTGCGCTGATGGCGCGAGCGCACGATGAACTTGTCGGTCGCCTTGTTGGACCGCGTCTTCTTGCCCTTGGTCGGCTTGCCCCAGGGCGAAACCGGGTGACGGCCACCCGAGGTGCGGCCTTCGCCACCACCGTGCGGATGATCGACCGGGTTCATGGCCACACCGCGATTGTGCGGGCGCTTGCCGCGCCACACCGTGCGGCCGGCCTTGCCGTCGTTGATGTTGCCGTGATCGGGGTTCGACACGGCGCCGACGGTGGCCATGCAGGAGCCGTGCACGACGCGCTGCTCGCCCGAGTTGAGGCGCAGGATCGCCATGCCCTGGTCGCGGCCGACGAGCTGGGCGTAGCCGCCCGCCGAACGGGCGACCTGGCCGCCCTTGCCCGGCTTCAGCTCGATGTTGTGGACGATCGTGCCGACCGGCATCGAAGCCAGCGGCATCGCGTTGCCCGGCTTCACGTCGACCGCTTCGCCGGCCACGATCTTGTCGCCGGCAGCCAGACGCTGCGGCGCCAGGATGTAGGACAGCTCGCCGTCGTCATACTTGATCAGCGCGATGAAGGCGGTGCGGTTCGGATCGTATTCGATGCGCTCGACCGTGCCGACGACGTCGTACTTCTTACGCTTGAAGTCGATGATGCGGTACGAACGCTTGTGACCGCCGCCGATGAAGCGGGCCGTGATGCGGCCGTAGTTGTTGCGGCCGCCCGACTTGGTCAGGCCTTCGGTCAGGCCCTTGACGGGCTTGCCCTTGTAGAGGCCCGAGCGGTCGACGATGACCAGCTGACGGGTGCTCGGCGTTACCGGGTTGAATTTCTTGAGTGCCATTGTCCTGTCCTCGCGGCCTTGCTCAGAGACCCGTCGCGACGTCGATCGACTGGCCGTCGGCCAGCGTCACAACCGCCTTCTTGACGTCGCCCTGGCGGCCAACCGTGCCGCGGAAGCGCTTGATCTTGCCCTTACGGACGAGCGTGTTCACGGCCGTAACCTTGACCCCGAAGAGAGCTTCCACGGCGGCCTTGATTTCCGGCTTCGACGCCTTCTTGGCGACATTGAAGACGACCTGGTTCTGCTCGGAAGCCATGGTCGACTTTTCGGTGATCGCCGGCGAGACGATCACGTCGTAGTGACGGAGGTCGGTCATTTGAAGCGCTCCTCGAGAGCCTCGACGGCGGCCTTCGAAAGGACCAGCGTGCCGCGGCGCAGAATGTCGTAG
>NZ_RZSF01000312.1:0-7854 GCF_004023325.1 Mesorhizobium sp. M1A.F.Ca.ET.072.01.1.1
GGCAATCTTTCTTCCAATGCCGGTGGCACCGGCGTGCTTGCCTATGGCAATGCGCGCGAGCTTTGCCTCGGCGTCGAAGTGGTGCTGCCGACCGGCGACGTGTTCGACGATCTGCGCAAGCTGAAGAAGGACAACACCGGCTACGATCTGAAAAACCTCTTCGTCGGCGCCGAGGGCACACTCGGCGTCATCACCGCCGCGGTGCTGAAGCTCTTTCCGAAGCCGAAGGGCAGGGAGGTTGCCTTCGCCGGGCTGTCGTCGCCCAAGGCAGCGCTCTCGCTGTTCACCTTGGCGATGGATCGCGCCGGTGCTTCGCTCACGGCTTTCGAGCTGATCGCCAAACGGCCTTACGACTTCACGCTGAAGCACGGGCAAGGCATCACCCGACCGCTGGCGGATGACTGGCCGTGGTATGCCCTGATGCAGGTCTCTTCAGGTCGCTCGGAAGAAGATGGCAAGGCGCTGATCGAGGAGATTCTTTCGGCCGGCCTCGAGCAGGGCATCGTCGGCGATGCGGTGGTGTCGGCAAGTCTTGCCCAGGGCGACGCCTTCTGGAATTTCCGCGAGACGCTGCCAGAATGCCAGAAGCCGGAGGGCGCCTCGATCAAGCACGACATCTCGGTGCCGATCGCCTCGATCCCGGAGTTCATCGAAAAGGCGGCAGGCGTGGTCCAGACTGTCTGTCCCGGTTCCCGGGTCGTCTGCTTCGGCCACATGGGCGACGGCAATCTTCACTACAACATCTCTCGCCCGCTGGATTGGCAGGACGAGCCGTTCCTTGAGCTCTACCACCCGATGAACAAAGCCGTGCACGATGTCGTGCGCTCTTTCCACGGCTCGATCTCGGCCGAGCACGGCATCGGCCAATTGAAGCGCGACGAGCTGATCGCCACGGCGCCGCCAATGGCGATCGATCTGATGCGCCGGGTGAAGGCGGCCTTCGACCCGGCCGGCATCATGAATCCCGGTAAGGTTATCTAATTCTTCCAACATCTTGTGGCTGGTCGCATTCCGATAACCATCGGCTCCGATCAGCAAAATTTAACTGACTTTCTTAAGCGCGGCGGTAAGAAGCGAGCGCTAATGTTTCCCGCATAACGAGGCCGGAAAAACCGGCCCGGAGAGAACCGGAAAACGGCCCTCAGGAGAAACAGGAAGGCATTCGATGAACACTGGACTGAAGCCAGTCTGGGCGGGGCGCAACATGCGTCTCGACCCGTTTCGCCTGCCGCAGATGGTAAGCTATGCCACGCGCGACGACTATGGCGATGTAACCTTCACCATCGACCAGCGCGGCGCCGTTATCCGCCGCACGCTGGAGATGAGCGGCGTGCCGGCGATCATCGCGCTGCCCGCCAATGCCTTCCGTGGTGTCGCCGCCCGCGCCATGGAGGATCCGGACGGCAATGTCACCGTGACGCTGGAACTTCTGCACAATGATCCGATGCTGTCGGTGCCGCTTTTGGTCGCCGACGATCTCGACGACGTCGCCGCCGATTGGCGCGCCTGGGCCGACGCCTATCGCCTGCCGATGCTTCTGATCGAGGCCGACGGCGTCGCCCGCACGCTGGAGGAATCGCTCGGCGCCGCCATCAAGGCCCTGCCGCCGCAGGACCGCCGCAAGGGCCGTGTCTCCAACATGCGCCGCCCGCGCTTCCTCGCCCGCCGCAGGACCGGCAATCTCGGCCTGCGTCTCGTCGTCGGCGGTGAGGAGATTATCGCGCGCGAATAGCCGCGATCCTTCCCTTCCCCCCTGTGGGAGAAGGTGTCGCCGAAGGCGATGGATGAGGGGTTTTCCAGGAAACGCCGAGCTCTCACTCCGCTGGAACACCGTCAACCGTCTCGGCCCTGCGCGCCGAGCCACCTTCTCCCACGACAAAGGGAGAAGGAGAGGCGCTACACCAGCGGCTTCAGCACCACCCAAAACGCCCCGCCGATCAGCCCCAGAAAGATCAGCCAGCCGACCTGGTTGTTCGACTTGAACAGCTTCAGGCACTGATCGGGATCGTTGATGTCGAGCCGGATGATCTGGCGCGCCATATGCGCGCCGGCGGCGATCAGCCCGGCCAGCGCCGGCATCGGCACTTGAGCCGAGGCAAAGGCGATGGCGAAGCAGGCGAGCGTGCCGCCATAGAGCCCGGTGAGCCAGGTCTTGGTGTTGTCGCCGAAAAGCCGTGCCGTGGAGCGCACGCCGACGATGGCGTCGTCTTCCTTGTCCTGATGCGCGTAGATCGTGTCGTAGCCGATCACCCACAGGATCGAGCCGATATAAAGCATGATGGCGGGGCCATCGAGATCGCCGAACTCGACCGCCCAGCCCATCAGCGCGCCCCAGGAGAAGGCGAGCCCGAGCACCAATTGCGGCCAGTTGGTGATGCGCTTCATGAACGGGTAGATCGCGACAATCGCCAGCGAGGCGATGCCGAGCGGAATGGCGAAGCTGTTGAACTGCAAAAGCACTGCGAGCCCGACCAGCGCCTGGATGATCAGAAACGCCCAGGCCTGGCGGCGCTTCACCTTGCCGGCCGGCAGCGGCCGCGAGCGGGTGCGCTCGACCTGGTTGTCGATGTCTTCGTCGACGATGTCGTTGTAGGTGCAGCCGGCGCCACGCATGGCGACGGCGCCGATGAAAAACAGGAACAGGTACCAGGGCGCGGGCAACAGCGTCAGCAGCGGATCCGTCGGCCGCGGATAGGCGCTGGCCGCAAGAGCCGCCGACCACCAGCAGGGCCACAAGAGCAGCTGCCAGCCGATCGGCCGGTCCCAGCGCGCAAGCTGCGCATAGGGCCACAGCCAGCGCGGCAGCACCCGGTAAACCCAATGGCCGCTCGGCGCGTCCGCGACGCGGCCCTGGGCTGCTTTCGACTGGATGGTTTCCATCGTGCTGGAGTGGCAGCAGCGATGGGCGCCGTCAAGCAGCCGCGTTGTCGCTCAGGCAGTGAAAACATCGTGACTGGCGAACCATGCTTTCGCTGTCTCGATGAAGGCGAGTGCCGCCTTCGATAGGCGCAGGCGCGCGTCGTGGGCGAGAACAATGCGCTGCATGGGAAGCACATCAAGCCCGGCCAGAAGTTGCGCGAGGACTGGTTCCCCATCGTTTTCCGGAGCTGAGTCGACTTCGGATTGGGCCGGGCGGGATCGGTTCCCCACCGGCAATTGCTTCATTGCGTCTTGATGTGGGCAATCTTCCCGTGTGCAATCTCCCCCCGAAACGCCAAGACGCCTTGACCCGTCGCCCTTGGACCAATAGCGGGTTCGGGGAGACGATCAGCAAGAGGTAGCAATGAACGTTCTTCTTCTCGGCTCGGGCGGCCGCGAACATGCGCTTGCCTGGAAGATCGCCGCGTCGCCGCTGCTGACGAAGCTCTATGCTTCGCCCGGCAATCCCGGCATCGGCCGTTTCGCCGAACCGGTCAAGCTGGACATCGCCGACCACTCCACTGTGGCCGCCTTCTGCCAGGAGAAGAAGATCGACCTCGTCGTGGTCGGTCCGGAAGGGCCGCTGGTGGCTGGCATTGCCGATGATTTGCGCGCCTGGGGCATCCGCGTCTTCGGCCCCTCCAGGGCGGCGGCGCGGCTCGAAGGCTCGAAGGGCTTCACCAAGGATCTTTGCGCCAAGTTCAACATCCCGACCGCCGCCTATGGCCGCTTCGGCGATCTCGCCGCGGCCAAGGCCTATGTCGAAAAGACGGGCGCGCCGATCGTTATCAAGGCTGACGGGCTTGCCGCCGGCAAGGGCGTCACCATCGCCATGAAGCTGGAGGAGGCGCTTGCCGCGCTCGAGGCCTGTTTCGACGGCGCTTTTGGCTCCGCCGGCGCCGAGGTGGTCGTCGAGGAATATCTGACCGGCGAGGAGGCGAGCTTCTTCTGCCTATGCGACGGCGCCACCGCGCTGCGCTTCGGCACCGCGCAGGACCATAAGCGCGTCGGCGACGGCGATACCGGTCCGAACACCGGCGGCATGGGCGCCTATTCGCCGGCGCCGGTGATGACGCCCGACATGACCGAGCGCACCATGCGCGAGATCATCGAGCCGACGATGCGCGGCATGGCCAATCTCGGCGCGCCTTTCGCCGGCATCCTCTTCGCCGGTTTGATGATCACCGACCAAGGCCCCAAGCTGATCGAGTACAACACCCGCTTCGGCGATCCCGAATGCCAGGTGCTGATGATGCGGCTGAAGGACGACCTGCTCGTCCTGCTCAACGCCGCTGTCGACGGCCAGCTCGCGCACATGTCGGTCCGCTGGAGCGACGACGCGGCCCTGACCGTGGTGATGGCGGCGAGGGGCTATCCCGGCACGCCGGAAAAGGGCTCGGTCATCCGCGGCCTAGAGGAGACGCAAGGCGAGGGCGTGGAGATCTTCCATGCCGGCACCGCCATCAATGGCGGCGCGCTGGTCGCCAATGGCGGCCGCGTGCTCAACGTCACGGCATCCGGCAAGACCGTCGGCGAGGCGCAGGAAAAGGCCTATGCCGCGATAGAGCATATCGATTGGCCGCAGGGCTTTTACCGCCACGACATCGGCTGGCAGGCGGTTGCGCGCGAGAAGGCCAGAGATTAGTTCCTGCGATCATTCCAGGGAAGATACGGCCCTTCGAGCTGTTTGCGACCGGCAATGCGCGCCGGCTTTTGCTAGCGGTCTCTCAAAAGGGAGAAGCTGCCGAAGAACCCTACGCCGAGAAGAACTCCGGCTACAGCGAACAAAAAGAGCGCAACGGCAATCCAATAGACAGCCGGAATCACACGGCGGCTCCGGAGTGGATTGCCTGCTCCGCGGATTATTCGCTCGGCCATTTTGAGAACTTGAACGGCAGAAATCATCGCAACAGCCAAAGGAAGGAGCGCCACGAGCATCCTCGCTGTTGGCGGATGACTGTATACGCCGATGATTGCTTCTCCGAACCGATATAGAAAGACCGGTACGCCGGTGGTTACGCCGCCAAGCGCAAAGTACATAACCAAGCGCCAAGGCCAGTCCGCAAGCCATCGTTTCGCGGCCAGTTTTTGGACACGATAGTCGAGCGCCGCAATGCCCAGGCTGGCAAGTACCCAGCAGGACCCGATCCACCAATTCATCCAGATGTTCTATCGCTGTCCCAGTTAGCCTGAGATTAAGCTCTCAAAAATCTGCGCAGCGGATAGTCAGGCCGCCACGCTCTTCCTCCCGCCACGCGCCCAGGCCGGCAGCCAGTCGCCATGGGCGGCGAGAAGGTCGTCGACCAGCGACCAGATCTGGTCGAGGTCGAGCTCAGCCGCTGTGTGCGGGTCCATCATCGCCGCATGGTAGATGTGCTCGCGGTTCTCGCTCATCAGCGCCCGCACCGTCAGCTCCTGGACATTGATGTTGGTACGGATCAGGGCCGTCAGTTGCGGCGGCAGGTCGCCAATGTAAGTGGGCTGGATGCCCGACGCGTCGACCAGGCACGGCACTTCCGCCGCGCAATCGAAGGGCAGCGAGGTGATGCAGCCATTGTTGCGGACATTGCCGTAGATCACCGAGGGCTCGCCGGTCCACACCGAGTTCATGATCGACGAGGCGTATTCCTTCGACTGCGTCACCTCGATCCGGTCGGCCGAGCGGTAGGCCTCCGCCTGGCCCTTCCAGCGCTCGATCTGCTCGATGCACCGCTTCGGATATTCGTCAAGCGGGATGCCGTATTTCTCGATCAGATCGGGGCGGCCTTCCTTGATGAAATAGGGCGTGTATTCGGCGAAATGCTCCGAGCTTTCGGTGACGAAATAGCCGAGCCGGGTCAGCATCTCGTAGCGCACCTTGTTCGGGCAGCGCGGGTTCCAGCCGGGCTTCGGCGCGCGGCCTTCGCGATACGCGCGCACGAGGTCGGGATAGAGGTCGCGATAGGAGCCGTCCGGCTGGCGATGCTCGAACTTGAGGTAAAAGGCCATGTGGTTGATGCCGGCCGCGCTGTAGCGGATCTCCTCAAAGGGAAGGTCGAGATCGTGCGCCAGCTCCATCGCCGTGCCCTGCACCGAATGGCAGAGCCCAACCTGCTTGATTTGGGGGAATTTAGCGGCGATCGCCCAGGTGTTGATCGCCATCGGGTTGACATATTGCAGCATAATCGCCTCGGGGCAGACGGCGAGCATGTCCTCGCAGATCCTCCACAGATGCGGCACGGTCCTCAGGCCCCGCATGATGCCGCCGACGCCGAGCGTGTCGGCGATCGTCTGGCGCAGGCCATATTTCTTCGGCACCTCGAAGTCGGTGACGGTGCAGGGCTCGTAACCGCCGATCTGGAAGGCGACGACGACGAAATCGGCACCGGACAGCGCCTTGCGTTGGTCGGAATAGGTCTCAGCCTTCGCCTTCACGCCGAGGGTCGCGATCAGCTTGTTGACGACGACCGCGCTCTCTTCCAGCCGCTGCGGGTTGATGTCCATTAAAGCGATCGTCGCGCCCGACAGCGCCGGGCGCTGCAGCACGTCGCCGACAATGTTCTTCATGAACACCGTCGAGCCGGCGCCGATGAAGGTGATCCTGGGATTTCTTGCCACTGTGAGCCTCCGGAATATGGTCACGCCGCGTCGAAAGCGGCCCGGACGAGCCGTTCGGTGTAGGCGGTCTTGGGACTGGTGAGGACCTCGTCTACGGGCCCCTGTTCGACGATCTTGCCGTGCTGCATGACGATCACGCGGTGGCAGAGCGCCCGCACCACCTTGAGATCGTGCGAGATGAAGAGATAGCTCAAGCCGCGCTCGTCCTGCAGCTTGCGCAGCAGGTCGATGATCTGCGCCTGGACGGAAAGATCGAGCGCCGATGTCGGCTCGTCGAGCAGGATGAACTCGGGCTCCAGCGCGATGGCCCGCGCGATCGCGATACGCTGCCGCTGGCCGCCCGAAAATTCGTGCGGGAACCGTGACAGGATATCGCCGGGCATGCCGGCGCTGACCAGCGCCTCACGCACCCGCTCGATCCGCTCGCGCCGTGTGGCCCCGATCCTGTTGACGACCAGCCCTTCCTCGATGATCTGGCCGATCGTCATGCGCGGGTTGAGCGAGGAGAACGGATCCTGGAAGACGATCTGCATGCGCGAGCGCAGCGGCCGCATCTCGGCGCGCGTGAGATCCTGGATCGGCTGGCCATCGAAACGGATCTCGCCGCGCCTCGCGTCGAGCAGCCGAAGCAGCGCCTGGCCGAAAGTGGTCTTGCCGGAACCGGATTCGCCGACCAGGCCCAGCGTCTCGTGACGGCAAAGTTTGAGGTCGAGATCGTCGACCGCGACCAGCTCGCGCCAGTCCGGCTTCAGGAACGTGCCGTCCCGCAGCGTGAAACAGACGCGCACGCCGTTCGCCTCGAGGATCGTGCTGGACTTTTCGGGCAGCGGCTTCGGCCGGCCGTGTGGTTCGGATGCGAGCAGCCGCTTTGTGTAGGGATGCTGCGGAACGGCGAAGAGCCGCTCGGTGACGTTATGCTCGCGCATCTCGCCATGCTGCATGACATAGACATAGTCGGAGAACTTGCGCACCACGGTGAGATCGTGCGTGATCAGAACCACCGCCATCCGCATTTCTTTCTGCAGATTGCGGATCAGGTTGAGGATCTGCGCCTGGACGGTGACGTCGAGCGCGGTGGTCGGCTCGTCGGCGATCAGTACATCGGGCTCGTTGGCCAAAGCCATGGCGATCATGACGCGCTGCCGCTGGCCGCCGGAGAGCTGGTGCGGATACTGCTTGAGGCGTGCTTCTGGTTCGGGAATCTGGACATGCCGCAAAAGCTCGAGCGCTCGCGCCCAGGCCTCTTTGCGGCTCACCTTGCGGTGCACCCTGATCGCTTCGACGATCTGGCTGCCGACCGAATAGATCGGGTTGAGCGAGCTCATCGGCTCCTGGAAG
>NZ_RZSF01000313.1:0-7837 GCF_004023325.1 Mesorhizobium sp. M1A.F.Ca.ET.072.01.1.1
TTCGAAGGCCTATCAGCGCTTCCCCTGCCTGGCCAAGGCGGGCATCCCCAAATGGGTCAATGGCGCCTTCACCTTCACCCCCGACGGCAATCCGCTGGTTGGCCCGGTGCGGGGCTTGAAGAACTACTGGGTCGCCTGCGGCGTCATGGCCGGCTTCAGCCAGGGTGGCGGCGTCGGCAAGTCGCTGGCCGAATGGATGATCTACGGCGAGCCGCAGGCCGACATCTTCGGCATGGACATCGCCCGCTACGGCGCCTTCGCCGCCAACCGCGAGTATCTCAGGCAAACCACGCGCCAGTTCTACGCCCGTCGCTTCGTCATGACCTTCCCCAACGAGCGGCTGCCGGCGGGCCGGCCGCTGAAGCGGCCCGGCGCCCATGACGGCATGAGCGCGGCCGGCGCCGAGTGGACGGCCTCATGGGGGCTGGAAGTCCCGGCCTATTTCGCGCCGATGGGTTTTCGCGAGGAGACGACGCTGAAGCGCTCCAACGCCTTCGACATCGTCGGCGATGAGGTGCTGCAGGTGCGCCGCGCCGCCGGCCTCGTCGACACCACGGCCTTCTCGCGCTACGCCGTGTCCGGTCCCCGCGCCGAGGCCTGGCTCGACCGGCTGCTTGCCTGCAAACTGCCGAAGCCTGGGCGCGCGAAGCTTGCCCCGATGCTCGGCCATGACGGCAGGCTGAAGGGCGACCTTACCGTGCTCAACTGGGGCGGCGACTACTGGATCATGGGCTCCTATTACCTGCGCGAATTCCACATGCGCTGGTTCGAGAGGCACATGGCGGACGGCGTCTCGGTTACCGACATCTCGGACGCGATGTCCGGCTTCCTGGTGACCGGGCCGAATGCAAGGAAGGTCGTCGAACGCACCACGCACCAGGACGTCTCCGCCAAAACCCTGCCGTTCATGGCCTGCGCCGAGTTCGACATCGGTATGGTTCGCGCCCGGGTCGCCCGGCTGTCGATCGCCGGTGAGCTCGGCTTCGAAATCAATTGCCCGGCCACCCTGCATGGGACCCTGCGCGAGACGCTGCTCGCCGCCGGCGAAGATCTTGGTCTGGCCGAGATCGGCTACTACGCGCTCAATGTGCTGCGGCTGGAGAAGAGTTTCGGCATCTGGTCGCGCGAATTTACCCAAGGCTACACGCCCGGCCAGACCGGGATCGATCGGTTCGTCGCCTTCGAAAAGGGCGATTTCGTCGGCCGCGAAGCAGCTCTCAAGGAGCGCAAGGCGGGCGTCGCCCGGCGGATCGTGACCCTGGAAGTCGATGCCGCCGACGCCGACGCCAGCGGTTTCGAGCCTGTCTGGCGCAAGGGACGCCGCGTCGGCTTCGTCACTTCCGGCGGGTATGGCTACACGGTTGGCAAGAGCGTCGCCCTGGCGTTGCTCGATGACGATTTCGCCGGGGAGGGGACGCAACTTTCCGTACACATTGTCGGCGTCGAACGGCCGGCGCGCGTCATCGCGGCCTCGCCCTATGACCCCAAGGGCGAGGCAATGCGGCAATAGGGAGGATTGGGCATGATTGATGAGGCCGCACGCGATCAGAGGCGCGAACGCCGGCGCGGACGCACCGGCGAGGCCGGTAGCGAGTCCAGCCGCCGCCCGAACTATCGTTCGCTGAAGAACCCCTTCCTGCCGCAGCCGGTCTTTTCCGACGATCAGGTCGCCGCAATCCACGACACGGCGCTGCGCGTGCTGGAAGAACTCGGCATCAAGGTGCTGCTGCCGGAGGCGCGCGCCATTCTTGCCAAGGCCGGCGCCCTGGTCGACGAGGACAGCCAGATGGTGCGGATCGGCCGCGACACGGTCGAGGCAGGCTTGGCGTCCGCGCCGCGCTCGATCCCGGCCTATGGCGGCGACCGCTCCCGCGACCTTATCCTCGAGCTTGGGTCCATGACATTCCTCGCCGGCTCCGGCGCGCCCAACGTCACCGATCTCCAGCGCGGAAGGCGGCCCGGCACGCTCGCCGCCTTCGAGGAATTCATGAAGCTGCTGCAGCATTTCGACGTGCTGCATATGCTCGGCCCCTGCATCGAGCCGCAGGACGTCGACACGCGCTTTCGCCACTTTGCCACCGGCCGCGCGCAGCTCACCTTGTCCGACAAGTTCCCCTTCGTCTTCGCCCGCGGCACACCGCAGGTCGAGGACAGCTTCGAGATGGTCCGGCTGGCGCGCGGCCTCTCGCAGGAGGAATTTCGTAACGGCGCCTACTGCTACACCGTCATCAACACCAATTCGCCGCGCCAGCTCGATATCCCGATGGCGCAAGGCATCATCGACTTCGCCAGGTTCGGCCAGGTGTCGATCATCACGCCCTTCTGCCTGGCGGGCGCCATGGCGCCGATCACGGTCGCCGGCGCGCTGACCCTGCAGCATGCGGAGGCGCTGGCGGGGCTGACGCTCGCCCAGATCGTGCGCCCCGGCGCTCCGGTGGTCTATGGCTCGTTTTCCTCAAATGTCGACATGAAGTCGGGCGCGCCGGCCTTCGGCACGCCGGAGCACATCAAGGCGACCTTGGGCGCCGGCCAGCTCGCGCGCTTCACCGGCTTGCCTTGGCGTTCCGGCGGCGGCAGCGCCGCCAATGTCTCCGACGCGCAGGCGGCGCATGAGACGCAGTTCGCGCTATGGGGCTCGGTGCTTGCCGGCGCCACCGTCTGCATCCATGCGGCAGGCTGGCTGGAGGGCGGCTTGAGCGTCTCGTTCGAAAAGCTAATTACCGACATCGAGGCGCTGCAGACGGTCGCCGAGCTTTGCGCCACGACACCGGGTGATGCCGACGCCATTGGTTTCGACGCCATTGCCGAGGTGCAGCCCGGCGGCCATTTCTTCTCGGCCGCCCACACCATGGTCCGCTACCGCACCGCCTTTTACGAACCGCTGGTGGCCGACTGGTCGAATTTCGGCAACTGGACGCAATCCGGCGGCAAGACCGCGACGGAGCGCGCCACCGGCATCTGGAAGCGGATTCTTTCCGATTTCCAGCCGCCCGCATCCGCTGCCGCCACCGCCGGCGTGCTCGACGATTTCATCGCACGTCGCACCGAAGAGGGCGGCGCGGCACCGGTGTCGTGAGGTCAAGGCAGCAGGGCAACCGCTGTACGCGAATAGGTCTTGTCGCTGACCTGGGAAAGCATGAACGCCGCCACGTCGGCGCGCGCCAGCGTCGGCAACAAGGATCTGGCCCGGATGCCGTGGCCGTGGCGGAACCGGCCGATGGCTGGACCGTTGCCGAGCTTTGGCGGTCGCACGATCGTCCAGTCGAGGCCGGACTGCGCGATGAGCCTTTCCTTCGCTTCGTGATCCGCCGCTTCATGGCGCAGCACGAGCGGCACGACGATGCCGCCGAGCAGTGGCCCCAATTGCCGCCGGCTGTCGCGGACGCCGAGGAAGGACTGATAAATGAGCCGGGTTGGCCCGCTCCGTTGCATCGCCTCGACGATGAAGCCGATACCGGCAATCACCGCCGCGTCGTGCTTCAGTGGCACGCCGACACCGAGGCAGCTCAACACCGCGTCGTGACCGGCAATCGCGCCCTCCACCGCCTTGCAGTCGGCGACGTCTCCGACGATCACGCTCAGACGGTCGTGGCTGATGGCGAGCTTGCGCGGGGTGCGGACGAAGGCGGTGACCAGATGGCCTTCCGCCAGCGCCGCCGAGACGAGGGCGCGGCCGGTCGCGCCGGAGGCGCCAAAGATCAGAAGTTTCATTTCCGGCCTCCCTGGCCAGTCTGCCCCGCTCGTCAGCCAAGCTTGCGCCCCGCGACGAAAGCGACCCGCGCTCCAGTCGGGCCGGGCAGCAGCCTTGTGTAGACGTAGTCGCATTGCTCCACCAGACCCTGCGCGGCGCCTTCCTCAAAAACCGTGCCGCCCCACATCGGGACACGCGTGATGCCCTGCATGCTGGCCGAACCGGAACCGCGCATGGTGCGGGTCACCCCCGAAATTCTCGGCAGCCACCCGGTTTTGCTTGTCTATCGCCGCGAGATCGGTGATGAGGCGCCTGTGCGCGCCGTCATCCGTTTCGTGACCGCGGTGATCAGGGATCAGGCAAGGGTGATCAGCAGCAAGGCTTGATCGCATTGCCTCAAGCCGCCGTCCGACGATCTGGCGAAACGGGTGCAAGGCGGCTACGCTGCGATGAGGACAAGGCAGGCGAGAGGAAGCACATATGACGACGCCTGGCGACTTGATGCAGGCCTTGTTCCTGCGATTGAAGACCGATGCGTCGCTGTCGGCGCTGTTGGGCGGCGCCGGCCTGCTCGAGCGCGCCGACGCCAAGGCCGCATTTCCGCACGTCACCTACGGTCGCACCAGCGCCTTCGACCTGGACACCGGCGCCGACGACAACGACGACCAACTCATCACGCTCCACATCTGGTCGAAGGCGCAGGGCGAGGCCGAGACGCGGCTCATCATGGACAGCATCAAGGCGCGCCTCGACGGCGCGGCCCTCTCGATTGGCCCGCGTGGCCAGACGCGGCTGTCGCTGGAATTCGCCGAGGCGCGCTATGACGACGATCTCGCGGTGCACCACGGGCTGCTGCGCTTCCGCGCGCTGACGCAAGAAGGTGCCTGAGAGACCAGCTTTTCCTTGAGCAATTCCAGGAAAGGTGCGTAGCGGTTTTCCGTCCGGAAGTGCGAAAAAACAAAGAGTTAGAGCAATTCCGCGTTTCCTTGAAACGATGGACTTCTCTAGAGCTGGGCCTGGATGGCGGCCTTGTCGATGACAGACCAGACCTCGCGTATTCGCCCGTCCTGGATTTCATAAAAGACGTTCTCCGCGAAGGTGACTCGCCTGCCGTTCACCGCTAGGCCGAACAGCATGCCCTTGGGCCTGCAGTCGAAATGCAGGCGGGCCGCCACGCGCGGCGGCTCTGAAACCAGAAGCTCGATGTTGAAACGCAGATCGGGAATGGCCTGAAAATCGCCTTCCAGCATCCGGCGATAGCCCGAAAGCCCCACCGTCTCGCCATTATACTGCACCTCCTCGCCGACGAACCGGCCGAGATTGTCCCAATCCTGTTCGTTGAGGCAGGCAATGTAGTCCTTGTAAAGATTGGCAAGGTCGTCATGGCTCATGGCATTCTCCCCGTCCTCAACTGCTTCACGGCGCAAATTAGAGCATATGCAAGCCGCGAAAACCGTAGCCGCGCCCGTGATTTTCCGGCTATCAATCCATGGCTAGTCCTGATGGGGCCCAGGCAGTTGGACTCGCATTTGTTCGTCTCGCGGGGCAGGGGGTATGGCGGGCATGGATTTTCGGCCGTTCACCGTTCATTTCATGTTCAGCACAAATGCGTTAGTACCGTGATCATGAAAACGTTCCGCTCCCTTACTCGCGCCGCGACGCTGGCGCTTGCCGCAGCCGGGATTTTTGCGTCGCAGGCGACGGCGATGCCGCTCGTCGAGCCATCGGTCGATCAGCCGCTCGTGCTTGCTGCCAGCGACTGCTATGCAATCGGCCAACAGATCGCCGCGCAGAACGGCGGCACGCTCGCCAAGGCCTCGCAGGCCACGCGCGGCGGACAGCAGGTCTGCGTGATCGTGGTACTGGTCCCGGGCAAGGAGGGCCAGCGGCCGCGCCGTACCGAGATCGTGGTGCCGCTGGACTGACGCCCAATTCCCTTTAACAGGCTTAAGTTTCCTGGCCGGCGGAATCGGCCTATACCTCCACCCTTCAACAGGCTACGAACCATGCGCGTGCTCGTCGTCGAGGATGACAAGGATCTCAACCGGCAGCTTACGGATGCGCTGGTCGATGCCGGCTATGTGGTCGACCGCGCCTATGACGGCGAAGAGGGGCATTTCCTCGGCGACACCGAGCCTTACGACGCCGTCGTCCTCGACATCGGCCTGCCGCAGATGGACGGCATCAGCGTCGTCGAGCGCTGGCGCCGCGGCGGTCGCAAGATGCCTGTGCTGATCCTGACCGCGCGCGACCGCTGGAGCGACAAGGTTGCCGGCATCGATGCGGGCGCCGACGACTACGTCACCAAGCCTTTTCACATCGAGGAGGTGTTGGCCAGAGTGAGGGCGCTGATCCGCCGCGCCGCCGGCCATGCCTCGTCCGAGCTCACCTGCGGGCCGCTGAGGCTCGACACCAAGGCCTCCAAGGCCGACGTCAACGGCGTGCCGCTGAAGCTCACTTCCCACGAGTTTCGGCTGCTTGCCTATCTGATGCATCATATGGGCGAGGTGGTATCGCGCACCGAATTGGTCGAACATCTCTACGACCAGGACTTCGACCGCGACTCCAACACCATCGAGGTGTTCGTCGGACGGCTTCGCAAGAAGATGGGCATCGACATGATCGAAACCGTGCGAGGCATGGGCTATCGCATGCGAGAGCCGGAGGCGTGACGCGGAACCGCTGAAGCCGACGATGAGAACGTGGCTTTCAAAGCTGCGGCTCTGGCCGCGCTCGCTGACCTTCCGCGTCATCGCCTTTTCCACGATTTGGGCGATCCTGACGCTCGTCGTCATCTTCACCCTCATCACCACGCTCTACCGCCAGGCCAGCGAGCGCGGCTTCGACAGTCTGCTTTCGGCGCATCTGTTCAACCTGATCGGCTCCGTTGGCATTTCCGACAATGGCGCGCTCATCGGCTCGCCCGACCTTGGCGATCTGCGCTTCTCGGAGCCGAATTCCGGCTGGTACTGGTCGGTCGAGCCGGCCTCCGAAGACGTTCACGGCGAACTCCATTCCTCCTCGATGACCTCCTCGATCCTGTCGCCGAGCGTCACCGAGGTGCCGTTCAACGCGAACTTCCAGCGCAGCTATTCGACCGAGGGCATCAAGGGCGAGGAGTTGGAGGTTTTCGAGAGCGAGTTCGTGCTCGATGCCAAGAACCGCGCCGCGCGCTTCCGCGTCATGGGCAATCACAGCGAGCTCGAGCAGGAGATCGCGAGCTTCCAGCGCCGGCTGCTCACCTATCTGTCGCTGTTCGGCGTCGGCATGATCGCCATCAACGCCATCGCCATCCTTTTCGGCTTGCAGCCTTTGCGCCGCGTGCGCAACGCGCTGGCCATGGTGCGCGAGGGCACGGCGCAGCGGCTCGACGGGCGCTTCCCGGCCGAGATCGAGCCTCTGGCCAGCGAGACCAATGCGCTGATCGAGAACAACAGGCGCATCGTCGAGCGCTCGCGCACCCAGGTCGGCAACCTCGCCCATTCCCTGAAGACGCCGCTTGCCGTGCTGATCAACGAGGGCCGCGCGCTCGGCGGCGCCAAGGGCGAGCTCATCGCCGAGCAGGCTGCCTCGATGCAAAAGCAGGTCGACCACTATCTGCAGCGCGCCCGCGTCGCCGCCCAGCGCGACAGCGTCGTCTTCCGCACGCCGGTGGCGCCGCTGGTCGAGCGCATGGTGCGCGTGCTGCGCAAGCTCAACCCGCAGACACAGCTTTCGCTGTCGCCGCCGGCCGCCGGGATCGTCTTTGCCGGCGAGCGCGAGGATCTTGAAGAATTGCTCGGCAATCTCCTCGACAATGCCATGAAATGGGCGAAAAGCGCCGTTGCCGTCTCGGTCGCCACCGTTGCCGGAAGCCCCAACCTGTTTGAAATCGTCATAGAGGACGACGGCCCCGGCATTCCCGAGGACAGCGCGCGGGAAGTGTTGAAACGCGGCAAGAGACTCGACGAGACGAAGCCGGGAACGGGGCTTGGATTGGCCATTGTCGCCGACCTCGTCAACGAGTATGGAGGCGCCCTGGCGCTGGAACGGTCCAGCATGGGCGGCTTGAGGGCGGTGGTAAGATTGCGGAGCCTTCAATAATGTCTTTATCGGTTTCCGTGCGGCCGCTTGCGGCCAAATTTCCGACAAATATCAATACTATGG
>NZ_RZSF01000314.1:0-7836 GCF_004023325.1 Mesorhizobium sp. M1A.F.Ca.ET.072.01.1.1
GAGTCGGTGAGACCAGGCGTGCCCCGGTCGCCAACAGGATGCTTGCCGAAGAAGTCGGCGAGCCAGTTTTTGGCGCCGTTGCCCGTGTTCGGTCCGCTGGTCGGCGCGGCCGGGGCGTGGCTTGAATCGGATCCTGAATCTTCTGCCGATGCCGTCGCCGCGAGCGTGCCCGATTTCATTGCCGGGTCGATCAGGTCGCGCTTGACGTTCTTGGTGCCGATTGTCGCCGTCTGCGTCGAAGTGGCGATATTGGCGCCCGAAAAAGTGACGTTATAGGTGCCGGGCTTCAGCGCTAGATCATAGCCGCCAGCGGCCGAGGTCGTGGTCTTAAAGGTCTGGCCGGCTGAGTTCCTGGCGGTCACAGTGATGGTGCCCAGCCCTTCGCCCGGATCGTAGAAACGGTCGCCGTCCTTGTCGTCGAAAGCGACGCCGGTGAGGAAGAGATCCGTGCCGCTCTTGGCGAAATCCTCCGTGACGAAGGCGCTGCTGCGGCCCTTGTAGTCGCCGACCTCGAAGGCGAGCCCAACTTCACGGAAGTTGGAATTGAGGATGTTGGCCCGATGCCCGGGAGAATTCATCAGATTGGTGTGGAGAAGCTTGACCTCGTCGACATAGCCGGTCGGCGCGCGGGTCGTTGCCCAGGCGATGTTCTCGCCCGTGGCCCATGAGCCGCTCAGCGTATAACCGGCATTCGTCATGCGCGTCGTCGGCGACGAACCCCCGGAGCCGGTGTGAGAGAATGTGTCGGTGGCCAGCATCCACTTGTCGTGGCCCTCGGCGGCTTCGCTGAGATCGTTGTCGAAGCCCAGGGGCTGGGCGCCGGCCTTGGCGCGCTCAGCATTGATGAGCTCGAGCAGATACTGCTCGTTGGCACTGTGCTGCGGCATCGGATATCCCCGTTGATACTGTTTGGTGAGCCCCCTGATCTCCGTCACCCGCCTTTCCGGCTATGGAGCAAATATGTTCATCATGCGGCGCTAAAGTAACAAATCGGAATATACGCACATATATCGTGTGCGTATCGCACCAGAAGCAATGTCGGAACGGTTTGCCGATCGGTGGATGGAAGCTGATTTCGGCGGACTTGACTAGGGGATGATCCTGAAGTCGATAGGTGCACTGTCGTCCGTGCGTTCTTCGACCTCGACCCTGATGACCGTCGCGCCCCTAGGCCCCCGCCACAGCCGATCGACCATCGAGTCGATCGCTGCGTCGGCGCCGGCGATGAGCGCCGTGACCGAACCGTCGTGCTCGTTTCGCACCCAGCCCGTCAGTCCGAGGCGCACGGCTTCGTCCCGCGCCCAAACCCGGTAGCTGACCCCTTGCACCTTGCCGGAGATGCGCGCCCGAACGGTTCTCTTCTGCTCGACCATGCTCGTCTCCGCCTTCGAAGCCTTACGGAATCCGGCTCGGCGCCGCGCAAACGCAACGGCTGTGGATCGCCGTTAGTTCCCCCGCGCCGTCGCCAGCGCGCCAGGCAATTCCTCGGCGAAGATGTCGAGCTCATGGTCGAGGCCGACGCTGACCCGGATGCAGCGGTCGAGCCGCGGCGCCATCGGCTTGCGGATGAAGACGTCGCGCGAGAGCAGCGCCTGCATCACCTTCAGCGCGAAGGCGCCGTCGCGGCCGCAGTCTATGGTGACGAAATTGGTCGCCGAGGGCAGCGGCTTCAGCCCGTTTTCCTCGGCGATGGCCGCAATGCGCCGGCGCCCCGCGGCCACGCGCGCCACCACCGAATTCAGATAGTCCTGATCGGCCAGCGCCTCGAGCCCGGCGATCTGCGCCATGCGGCTGACGCCGTAATGGTTGCGGATCTTTTCGAAGTCGCGGATCACTTCCCGTTCGGCCACCGCATAGCCGCAGCGGATGCCGGCAAGCCCGTACGCCTTGGAGAAGGTGCGCATGCGCACGACGTTCGGCCGCGCGACGTCGATCGGCGGCAGCGCCGATGCCGGTCCGAGCTCGCCATAGGCCTCGTCCAGCACCAGCATGGTGGTTTCCGGCAGCGCCTCGATGAAGCGGACGAGGTCCGGCGCCTCCCACCAGCTTCCCATCGGATTGTCCGGATTGGAGAGATAGACGAGCGGCGCTCTTTCCCTGGCGACAGCGGCAAGCAGTCCGTCGAGGTCCTCCTTGTCGTTGGCGTAGGGCACCGTCACCAGCCGGCCGCCGACGCCGGCGATGTGGAAGTTGAAGGTGGGATAGGCGCCAAGCGAGGTCACCACCGCGTCGCCCGGCGCGACATACATGCGCGCGACAAGGCCGAGCAGTCCGTCAATGCCTTCGCCGACCACCACGTTCTCGACGCCGACATTGTGATGCACGGCCGCCGCGACTTTGAGGTCGAAATTGTCGGGGTCGCAATACATCCACTGGTCGCGCGCAACGCTCTCCATGCGGGCAATCACGCGCGGCGAGGGGCCAAAGCTGCTTTCATTGGCGCCGATGCGGGCGCGGAAAGGCCGCCCGCGCTCGCGCTCCTGCGCCTCCGGCCCGACGAACGGCACCGTGGTGGGAAGCGCGCCGACGATCGGCGTAAGGGAAGGGCGACTAAGCATGGCGATGGCTCGGTTGAGAAAGGTGGCTTCTTGCTAGCGTGGCTGGTGCGTAGGTGCAAGTTGCGTAAGAGGCACTGGCGCGGTTGCGTTGCCGGTTGGACCAAGGCTGGATTCGCGCGCCTCGTTTTGGTAGCGAGACAGGATGAATAACCGATTGCCTCCCGGTTTGTCCAAACACGTCAAGAGCGGACTTGCGTCAAAGCAGAATGTAAAATTGCCAACACTCAGGCAGCCGAAGGCGAAGCTGTCTCGCGCGCAAGGCGATGACATGTTGCTGCGACGGGCGCTCGAACTGCAACAGGCGGACAGGTTACCCGAGGCCGAGGAACTGTGTCACCGTGTTTTGGCAAGGACGCCCGAGCACCCGATGGCGTTGTACATTTTGGGGACGCTGGGACTGGGCTTCGATGATAAGTTGTCCATCGAATACTTTGCTCGGGCGGTCAACCAGGCGCCGCTCAATGCATATTTCCACTTCAGTCTGGGCGATGCTTATCTGATGGTCGGCGAACACGCGCTTGCCATCAGATACCTGCAGCGCGCCTGTGACTTGAAGCCGGATTTCGTGGAGGCGCTTTGCACGCTTGGACGCGCTCACCTGGAGTTTGACCAGGCTGACTGTGCCATTTCTTCCTACGAGAAAGCTCTCAGACTCAATAGCGACTATCCTTATGTTCGAACGGGGCTTGCCAACACCTTGGCCAGTATTGGTCGCATGAATGAAGCCACAGTCCATCTCAAGGAAGCGATCGAACGCCGGCTCGATCTGCCAGCCGCATACAGCGCCTTTGCAGGCACACGCAGATTCACCGAAGAGCCGCCCGAACTCGGATCCATTCTGCGCGAACTCTCCAATTCGAATCTCGAGCCTGTCTCTGCGCAGCGGCTGCATCACGCCGCAGGAAAAATGCTGAACGACCTTCAGCGCTACTCACAAGCGATGGATCATTTCCAGAACGCAAAGAAGGCCGCAGACTACCAATTCGACCTTGAGTTCTACCGCCGCCGAGTCGATTCCATGATTGACTTTTTTCGCCTTGAGATGGTCGCGCCTAAGGTCAACTACGGGGATCCGTCCGACGTGCCTGTATTCGTACTCGGTATGCCCCGTTCAGGAACGAGCCTGACCGAGCAAATTTGCGCGAGCCATCCGGATGTGAATGGTGCCGGGGAGCTAACCAAGCTAATGCGGATGGCCAGTGCGATCGGCTTTACGCCGCAGTCCGCGGATGCTTTGCATCGATCTCTGGCTTTGATGACGATAGAGCAGTCGAGGATGTTGAGTCAGGAATATCTGTCTCACCTACGCAAAAAGGCTCCCACTGCGCTTCGCATTATCGACAAAAGGCCTCATAATTTTGAGCTTATTGGCCTCATCGCAGTTCTTCTTCCAAACGCCCGGATTATTCATTGCAGACGTGATGCAATCGATACTTGTTTGTCATGCTTCATTTCAAATCTCGATCGGGGACACAGCTACACCTCTGACCTTAAGACCATCGGTCTGTATTATCGTGAATACGATCGCCTCATGCGCCATTGGGAAGCAATTTTCCCAGGACGGATTTTTGAAAGCCGCTACGAAGATCTTGTTTCGGACCAGGAGGGGCACTCACGTCGTCTGATCGACTACCTTGGCTTGGCCTGGGATGAGGCCTGTCTTGGCTTCTTCAATAACGATAAATCGGTCAGAACTATCAGCCGTTGGCAAGTCCGCCAACCGATCTATAAATCGTCCGTCAAGCGCTGGAAGAATTATGGGGACAGGATTCAGCCTCTCATCGATGCCTTAGGTGACCTGGCAGAAGTTTAGCGCTATTCCCGGAGCGGGTTGACCGCTCGGCTGATTCACCGAGCGACATCGTTGGCGTCTGTCCAGTTGCGGCGGCGACGCTGGCGCGCATGGAGAGGCTCGCTGACAACTGTTTCTTGCGTAGTATGACGCGACGGTGGGGGTAAGTCTGCTGCTCACGCGAAAATGATCTGCTGCGCCTTGAAAAGTGGTGTTCCTCGTCGGTGAAATGATGCCTCTTCGCTGGATTCACAGGACTATTTTTGCTAGCCGGATGCGATGAATAATCGCCTGCCTCCGTCCTGGTCCAAACACATTAAGTCCGGCCGGGCGCTGAAGCACAAAATTCCCCATGCAGCACTCCCTAGGGCCAATGTGCTCTCTCGATCACAGGCCGATGACCTGCTGCTGAGGCGAGCCTACGAACATCAGCAGGCCAGGCGACTTGCCGAAGCTCAAGACGTATGCCTGCAGGTGCTGGCTCGAACGCCAAACCATCCGCTGGCCCTGTACATCATGGGCACCGTCTGTCTGGGTTACGATGATGAGGCGGCTTTGCGCTATTTCGCGCGTGCAGTCGGCGAGGAGCCTAGAAACCCCTACTACCATCTCAGCCTCGGCGAGGCCTATGGGAAGCTGAGTGAATTCTCAGCGGCCGTCAAACACATCCAATATGCCTTGGAAGTGCAGCCCGATCTGGTAGAGGCGCTTTGTGCCTTGGGGCGCGTCTACACACAGTTCGACAAACCTAATCTGGCTTTGCCGCTCTACGAAAAGGCGCTGAAGATCAACCGGGACCATCCCAAGGCGCGGATTGGAATAGCGGCCGCGCTCACTGGCCTTGGGCGCATGGATGAGGCCGCTTCCTATCTCAAGGAGGCGATCGAACGCCGCATCGAGGTGGCCGCCGCCTACTACGACCTTGTGCAGACCAGAAAATTCACTGAGGAGCCCGCCGAATTCCAGTCGATCCTTCGCGAGCTGAACAGTCCGGGACTTAAGCCGGAGGCTAAAGCGAGTCTCAACTACGCCGCCGGTAAGGTGGAGAACGACCTCAAGCGCTATGCGCAAGCCTTCGACCACTTCAGGAAGGCGAAGCAAGCGGAAGGTTACAAATTCGACATCGATCAGTATCGTCGTTTTATAGACCTGACGATTGAAACCTTCACGCCGGATTTCTTTGCGGCAAGGTCCGGTTACGGCAATTCTTCCGAAGCGCCTGTGTTCGTGGTGGGCATGCCGCGCTCGGGCACCACGCTTACCGAACAAATATGCGCCAGTCATCCCGAGGCTCACGGGGCGGGAGAGTTGAGTAAACTAAGGCGGGTGGCGAATGCAATCGGTCTGCAAGCCTCGGCCTCCGATATCAGCAAACCGATCACGACAATCACCGAAGGCTTGTCCAAGACGTTGGCCGATGAACACCTTTCCTATCTGCGCGAGCGCGCTCCGACGGCGCAGCGCATCATCGATAAGATGCCGCACAATTTCGAATTGATCGGCCTTCTCAGTCTTTTCTTTCCCAAGGCGCGCATCATTCACTGTCGCCGCGATGCTATCGACAACTGCGTATCGTGCTACGTCCTGCCGTTCAGCTCGACGCACGGCTACAATACGGACCTGCAGGCGCTAGGCCTCTACTATCGCGAGTACGACCGCTTGATGCGTCATTGGAACGAGGTGTTCCCAGGCCGCATCTTCGAGAATCGATATGAGACACTTGTGGAGGACCAAGAGGCGCAGTCTCGCCGACTCATCGATTATCTCGGACTGCCGTGGGATGATGACTGCTTGCGCTTCTTCGATAGGGAAGGGGCGGTTACCACCCCCAGCCGTTGGCAGGTTCGTCAGCCGATCTACAAATCCTCCGTGAGGCGCTGGAAGAATTTCGAAGCCGAGATCACCCCCCTGATTGAAGCCTTAGGTGACCTGGCCGAGGTTTGAATTCGATCGCCGGGCACAGCCGCTCCGGCGAGCCAGTTGCTCGATCCGGAGATTCTGACGGCTTGGAGTTGGGTCGAGGAAATGCGGCGACGCAAAGCCGGATCGGTTATGACCGTTCGCGCCGCCTTTGCCGGACCTTCGGCAGCAACTGCGGGCCGGACTGAATATCTCCGCACAAGTCGCGAGATTGGCAGCTTCGGCATCCCGTTCCATGCTGCGACCAGGAGCGGCTGTCCCCCGGGATTTTAGGAGCTCTCCACAGCCGCTACGCCGATATCGTGTCGAACGCCAAAGGCGGCTCGGACATTGCTGCAACACCCAAACTGCGCAGCGATTGGGGACCTCGACATGCACTTAAAACAGAAAAGACCCGGCGGTTGCCCGCCGGGTTTTCCTGTCTCCCCAGAAAATATCTGGTTCTAGAAGTCGCGCTGGAAACGGATGATACCGCCGACGCTGTTCTTTTTGGTGGCACCGGTCCAGTTGGAATTGTCCAGATCGCCGAACCTGCCATCGTGCAGGAAGTCAATTTCGGGCGTGACCGTGAGGCCGGGAACGACGGTGTAGGCAACGTTAGCTGCAATGCCGTAGTTCTTGAACTGATCGCCCGACACCTGGAGGTTGAAGGAGGCCTTGTCGCTGAACTTGTAAGTGCCGCCGGCCCAGAAGGCCCAATGGCCGCCCCATGGCTTGTAGAAGGAGCGAGCGAGCCCAACATCGCCAAGCTTGCCGTCGCTGCCGTAACCGAACATGCCGAACAGCGACAGTTCATTGGTCACGTTCACATCCAGGCGAACCTTGCCGGACACGTTTTCGTAGTTGCTGTCATAGGCAACCACACCGACGATGTCGCCCCAACCCTGCGTGTACTTCACGCCGCCGACGACATGCGGGACATAGCTGTCGATCGTGCCCTGACCATAACCATTATAGTTGGTCATGGAACCACCCGAACCTTCTTCGAGCGAGACCACTGCCGAGAAGCCGTTGCCAGCATCGAAGTAGTACTGGATTTCATTGGTCTGGAAACCACCGTAGGGGACCAGCGTGTCGTTGATGACGTTGCCGGCATAGCCGACGAAGGTGTCGAAGGCCGATTCGTCCAGACCGACGCGCAGGCCGCCGAGCTGGATCCAGGCGAAGTGCAGGTCGAAGGTCTTGTTGCCGGCGTCGTTATGCAGGTAGCTGCCTGAAACGGGGTCATATCCGCCCAGATCTGCGTTGCGGTTGCCGAAATTCATGCGCATTTCGGTGTAGGTCTTCAACGTGCCGAGCTCGGTTTCCTGGCCGGTCCAGGTCTTCAGCGTGAAGCGGGTGTTCTTCAGCCAGGTGCCCTGGTCCTTGCCGGTTACGACATCGCTTGTGCGGGCGCCGTCGAACGAGCCGAGGTCGCCACCAGCGGCGTCATAGCGGATATAGCCGCCGATGCGCAGGCAGGTTTCGGTGCCGGGAATGTAGAAGTAGCCGGCCCCGTACACGTCGCAGATCTTGACGTATTCAGCCGGTTCCGGCTCGGCGACGGTCACCGCGTCGGCGGCGCGA